>JBPCPQ010000310.1:0-2884 GCA_050999015.1 Pyrinomonadaceae bacterium
TTGCCGCGATCAAGCGCGAGCACATCGCGCACCGGATTGAGCAGACTGCGCCAGCCGTCGTAAAGGCCGACCACACTAATGTCATGCTCGGAGGCGCGATACACTAAACCTTTAATCGCCGGGTTGAGTCCCGGCGCATCACCGCCACCCGTTAAAACTCCTATACGTTTTACTGTTGCCATCAGGAAATTAAATTACTCCTTCCAACATTATAATGATTGGTGAATAGAAAGGCAGAAGCCCGCGTGGAAACTACAGCGTATTCAGAATTGACAGAGCAACGCCGTAGCTTCTGCGCGGGCTTCTGCCTCAATCTTGCTTACGCTCCCGCCACCGGAGGCCGTCGTCGTCAACTTCGAGCAGACGCACTTTCGCCTCAACGTGATGACGCCGGAAGTGGCCGGCAATTTTTTCGCCGATTTCCTCAAAGTGACTTTCGGCGAGCGCAATAACACTCGGCCCCGCGCCGCTCAGCGCGATGCCGAGAAGTCCGGGCCGGCGCGGCGTCGCCAGAGCCTCCCCTAAACCGTGTACGAGTCCCTCGCGAAATTTTTGATGCAAACGATCCTGCATTGACTCCCACAGAAGATCATAACGATTCTCACTGAGCGCCGCGCCGAACAGCGCCGCCCGTTGAAGATTGTGCGCCGCGTCACGGTGCGCGATTGTCGCCGGCAATGCGGCGCGGGCGCGCGAAGTGTCCAGCGAAACCTGCGGAGACACGACAACGACTTTGACATCCGCCGGCCACGATTTCCTAACGGCGATCACCTCTCCGTCGTCTTTGACACACGCAACAACCCAGCCGCCGCACAGCGACGCCGACACATTATCGGCATGACCTTCAAGCTCCGTCGCGTAGCGCAAAAGCATTTCGTTGGAAAGATGACTTCCGCCGAGATGCCCGAAGATTTTCAAGCCGGCGACAATCGCCGCCGCGCTGCTGCCGAGGCCGCGCCCCAACGGAATCTCGTTATGCACCGCGAGCCGCACCGGCGGGAGAATCGCTCCTTCACGCTCCGCCGCGAAACTCATCGCGCGGTAGACAAGGTTTTCCGCCGTGCGCGGCAATTTCGCGCCGCTTTCTTCGCCCCGGCTCCGCACGCGGCAAAGACCACGGGCGCCCGGCATCACCGTCGCGCGAACTGTCAGATACAATTTTAAGGCAAGACCAAAACAATCAAAGCCAGCGCCGAGATTTGAAGTCGAAGCGGGAACACGAACTTCGACGGAATTGTGTCGCCCGTGACGTCCGCGCGGCGTCTCCATTTCACTCTCTGCCACGAGCGATGTGTCTACGCTCATCAATTTCAATCGTCGCCTCCGGCATAATCTTTCCCCTCTTCCCGCCGCGCCAATTGATCGAGAATCCCTTGCTTCGTCGCCTTCACACGCGCTGGTGGATTGCCGAACAATCCGGCGATGTGCCGCTCTTCTTTGCTTTTACCGGGCGTGCGGTCGTGCGTGAACAACGTATCGCGGTGATAGTTAATCGCGTAGTCCGCGTCTTTCAGAACGTGGCCGGTTAAAACAGCGACGATTGTTTCGTCAGACTTGATGAGGCCATCGGCGACCAACTTTTTAATCCCGGCGACGGTCGTCGCGGACGCCGGCTCGCAGCCAATGCCGTCGCGCCCGATGACGGCCTTCGCGTCGGCAATCTCATTTTCGCTCACGCTCAACACGAAACCGCCGGTCTCGACGACCGCGCGCGAAGCCTTCTTCCACGAAATGGGCGAGCCGATCTTGATCGCCGACGCGAGCGTTTGCGGATGCTCGATTGCAATCAGGGAAACTGAGCCGAGCCAATCAACGCCCTCCGCATCTTTGCCGGTGAGCATCTGTCGGTCGGCGAAAAGCTGCGCGAACGGGGCCGCGCCGCCCGCCTGCACGACGCTCAGTTTCGGCAGCCGGTTAATCACGCCGAGGTTGTACAACTCGACGAAGCCTTTGCCGAGCGCGGAACTGTTGCCGAGATTACCGCCCGGCACAACGACGTGATCGGGGACGTTCCATTCGAGTTGTTGAAGCATCTCGGCGGCGACGGTTTTCTGTCCCTCGATGCGAAACGGATTGATCGAGTTGACGAGGTAAAACGACTCATCTTCGGCCAACTCACGAATTACGCGCATGCAGTCGTCGAAGTTTCCTTCCAACTCAAGCACCGCCGCGCCGTAGTCGAGACTCTGCGCCAGCTTGGCGTGGCTGATCTGCCCGCGCGGAACGAGGATCGCGCATTTCAAATCCGCGCGCGCTGCATACGCCGCGAGGCTCGCCGACGTGTTGCCGGTGCTGGCACACACCACCGTCTCGACGCCGAGCAACGCGGCCTGCGTCACCGCCGCCGTCATCCCCGTGTCTTTGAACGAGCCGGTCGGATTGCAGCCCTGATGTTTCAGCTTCAGCTTGTCGAGTCCGCAGTAACGCGCCGCGCGCCGCGCGTCGTAAAGCGGCGTGTTTCCTTCCGTCAACGAGACGACGCGCACATCCTCATCGAACGGCAGCAGCTCGCGGTAGCGCCAGACGCCGCTCCGGTCGCGCACATCATTTGAGGCAAGCCGTCGCTGCCATTCGTCGCGCAACTTCTCAGCGGTATCTGCGCTCTCAGACCCCCGCGCAATCTCCAACAATCCGCCGCAACGCCGGCACACGTAGAGCCGGTCGTCGAGGCTGTAACTCGCGCCGCATTCCCGTTCGATGCAACGCTGCGCGGCTTGCAGCGCGACGTTCTCAATTAAAGATGATGTCATCCTGATGCTTCGACTAACGCGCTTTCTTCCGGGTGTCCGGCGAGGCCGCGCGTTTCCAAATGAAATTCACGATGGACGACCGCGACCGCGCGACGCATCGCGCTCGCCTCGATGACGAACGACACGTTGTACTC
>JBPCPQ010000076.1:0-3688 GCA_050999015.1 Pyrinomonadaceae bacterium
CCCGGGTAATTGGCAGCCGACGCCGCCTAACTTTAGCCCGCCCACGCTCACGAACTGGCCCGCCGTCATCCCGTTCGCCCTGAGCAGTAGCGAGCAGTTCCGCCCCCCGCCGCCGCCGGCATTGACCAGCGCAAAGTACGCCGCCGATTTCAACGAAGCCAAAGAACTCGGGGCCGCGAACAGCACGGAGCGCACCGCGGATCAGACTCTGGTGGCCCGCCTCTGGGCCTCGGTCGGCACCCCGACCGGCCCGATCAACGTTTCCAACAACGTCGCGCGCGATGTCGCCCTCGCACGCGGCACCACGCTAGTCGAGCAAGCCCGCCTCTTTGCGCTGCTCAATATCGCTTTGCACGACGCCTTAGAGACCGCCGTTGCCGGCAAGTACCATTACGGGCTGTGGCGGCCGGTGACGGCGATTCGCCGGGCCGAAGAAGATGGCAATCCCGAGACGATTGCTGATCCCGGCTGGTCGTCGCTGATAACGAACCCGCCTTACCCAACCTACCCGGGCAACGCGGCCACCATCGGCGCCACCTCGGCCACGATCATGGCGCTCTTCTTCGGGCGCGAGGACATCAACTTCGATGTTTACTGGGAAGGCAATCCAGGCTGGACTCGTTCGTATACCGGCTTTTGGGAGTTGGCCGATGAACAGGCGCGGAGCCGCGTCTACGGAGGGATTCATTTCGACTTCGATGGCGACGCCGGGCAAACCGTCGGGAGGAACGTCGGCAACCATGCGTTTCTGAACTTGATGACGCCACGCCGCCGTCATTAGTCGGGTGGGAAAAGTCAATTCTCTCCCCCACCTTATAGGACATCACGTCCCGTGCGTGGGGGGCGCTCAAGATCGAGGGAAGAAACCGCCTTATTGTCGTGAGCTTTCGGCCAGCCGGCTGGTCGAAAGCTCACAGTTTTTTAACCCTCTACCTTTCGCCGGGTTGTGGCGACTCAGTTACGACGGTCAGTTCGGACTCTGATTCGGCGTGACGTGCCATCACCAGCGCGACCCCGCTCAAGATGCACACACCGCCGGCGAGCGTGCGCCACGACAGGCGCTCGTCCAGCACGATCATTCCGAGCGTCACGGCGAGCAGCGGCGTGACGAGTGCGATCAGCATCGTCTTCGTCACGTCCATGTTCCTGACCAGCCAGTAGAACAGCAGGAAGGCGAGAGCCGAGCCGACCAACGCGAGGTAAAACAGCGAGATGATCGCCGTCGGCGTCCAGCGGAAATTGAGCGGATTGCCTTCCAGCGCGATACCGGCGAGCAGCAACGGAAGGAGTCCACAGCCCAATTGCCCCGCCGCGAGTGTCGCCGGCTCGATGTGTGCGCCGCGCGCCTTGACGAGCACGTTCGCGTAAGCCACGCCGAGCGCGCCGACGACGATGCCCGCGCTGCCCCACAGGGCGAGCGCGCCCTCGATTTGCATCTGGTTTGAAAAGATTACGCCCACCCCGACGACGCCGAGCAGCACGCCGCAAATTTTCATTGGTGTTATGCGCTCGCCCGGCAGGTAATAATGCGCGATGACTAAGCCGAAGGCGGGAATGGTCGCCTGAAGCAGCGCCGCGAGTCCCGACGAGACGTACTGCTCACCCCAGAACAGCAAACCGTAATTGAGGGTGAAGGCCAAAAGTCCGGTGCCGGCGATCATGCTCCAGTCGCGGCGCGAACGCGGCACCGGGACGCGCCACACCACCACGACAGCAACAAGGACGAGCGCGGCGATGAGCGACCGGATGCCGGCGAAGGAAATCGGCGGCAGGTCTTCGAGGCCGAGCTTAATGAACAACCAAGTGGAACCCCAGATGCCGCACAGCAGCAACCAAACGACAAATGCTTTCATTGATTTCTACTGTACGACATCAACGGAAAGGATGAAGGATGAGGGATGAAGGATGAATGGAAAGAGACGCGGCGAGCGAGGCGATGCGGGGCGGAAGACTCTCCTCGCCGCGTCTCCCTCTCTCCGTGTCCCCGCGTCTTTCTGCTTCATCCTTCGACTGACGCCCTTCCTATACTGTCACTGCGTCGCGCCGAGTTGGCCGAGGATGAACGCATAGTCGAACGCGATTTCGCGTAAGTAGTCGTAGCGCCCCGACGCACCGCCGTGCCCCGCGCCCATATTGGTTTTCAGAAGCAGTGGGTTCTTATCTGTCTTCGCCGCACGCAATCTGGCGACGTATTTCGCCGGTTCCCAGTACATCACCTGGCTGTCGTTCAAAGAAGTCTTGACGAGAATCGCCGGGTAATCTTTCGCCGCGATTTGGTCGTAGGGCGAATAGCTCTTCATGTAATCGTAAGCGGCCTTGTCCTTCGGATTGCCCCACTCCTGAAACTCGCCGACGGTGAGCGGCAGCGTCTCGTCGAGCATTGTGTTGATGACATCAACGAACGGGACGTGCGAGACGACCGCCTTGAAAAGATCGGGGCGCATGTTCGTGACCGCGCCCATCAGAAGGCCGCCGGCGCTTCCGCCCGTGATTACCAAACGGTCTTTCGACGTGTACTTTTCGTTAACCAAGTATTCGGCGGACGCGATGAAGTCGGTGAAGGTGTTCTTCTTGTTCATCATCTTGCCCTGATCGTGCCACTCCTTGCCCATCTCGCCGCCGCCACGGATGTGCGCGATGGCGTAGACGACGCCGCGCTCAAGCAAACTTAAGCGCGCCGACGTGAACGCGACCGGGTGCGGATAGCCGTAAGAGCCGTAGGCCTGTAGGAGCATCGGGCGCTTGCCGTCGCGCTGTAAATCCTTTTTGTAAACGAGTGAGATCGGAATCCGTGTGCCGTCCGAGGCGACCGCGTGGACGCGCTCGGACTTGTATTGCGCCGGGTCGTAGCCGCCCAAGACCGGCGTCTGTTTCACCAACTGCCGCTCGCGCGTCCGCATGTCATAGTCGTAAATCGAGGCGGGCGTGACGAGCGATTGATAGCTGAAGCGCAGCGTCGTTGAATCGAACTCTTTATTGACGTTGAGGGCGGCGGTGTAGGCCGGTTCGGGAAATTCGAGGTCGTGCGTTTTGTTGTCGCGTAAATCCGTGATGCGCAATTCCGGCAACCCCTTCTCGCGCACCGTCACGACGAGATGATTTTTGAACAAATCAATGTCTTCGATCATCACGTCCTTACTGTGCGGCATCAACTCTTTCCAATTCTTCCGCGCGGGATCATTGACCGGAGCGGTGACGAGCTTGAAGTTTTTCGCGCCGCCTTCGTTGGTGCGAATGTAGAAGCGATCCGAGTGATGGTCAACATAGTATTCGTGCATCGCCTCGCGCGGCACGATGACGTGCGGCGCTTCGGCCAACTTGTCAGTCGGGATGATGCGGACTTCGGAAGTCGTGTGGCTCGCCGAGGTGGCGATGATGAAAGCACGACTCCGCGTCCGTGAGACGTAGAGGTTGAACATCTCGTCCTTCTCTTCGTAGACGAGTTCATCCTTTGCCGCCACGCCGACTGTGTGGCGGTAAAGCTTGAACGGGCGCTTCGTCTGCACGTCGTCCACGACATAGAAGAGAGTCTTGTTGTCGTTCGCCCACGCGATTGAGCTAACGCGCTCGACGCGCTCCGGCAGAAGTTTCCCAGTCGTCAAATCTTTGATTTGCAGCGCGTACTCGCGAAAGCCGGTCGTGTCGGTGGTGAAGGCGAGCATTTGGCCGTTCACGCTCACGTCGTAAT
>JBPCPQ010000227.1:0-2214 GCA_050999015.1 Pyrinomonadaceae bacterium
CAATTTGTGCGTCGCCACGCCTAACAAAAGCCAATCGGCGAGATTGAATTTACCGCTCCGTTCGTTTTCGGATTTTTGCGCCGCCGCCCACAGCAGCGCGCCGAACGCCGCGTTCTAAACAGCGAGCAAACCCGCGTAAGAGGCGAGCGACATTTCTTCGCCGCCTTTGTAACCTGCAAAAATCCCTTGCGCTAAATCTTGCTGTGTTGAATCTTGCGGCTTCAATGTTTCAGTGCTTTTGTCTTGAGACATATGTATCCTTACCTTTGGTGTAACGGCGAAAGAGGTCTTCTTACGGCACGTTCCTTACCCGCTCGGTTCGCTCTTTATTTGGCTTCATCGCTCGTCAACATTTCGCTCGGAATTGCCCCGACCATTCCACCTATCGGAAAACTCTCGACAATCGGAATACCACTGTATCGCTGACACAAGTCCTTAAACGCCTGCGCGACCGGATTCGGTTTTCGTTCGAGCGAATAAAGACCGTTTTGATTGACTTTTCCCTTGATTTCCCGAAGCTGGATGTCCCAATCCACTTGGTCTTGCAGGCTGTACCAAGTGAAGCCGATGACTGGCACGCCTTCCTTCCGTAACGATTCCACGTTTTGCCAAGTCTTCCACATCCAACCAGGTCCTTTTTGCGCGTCCATCGAATTGGTTTCGGTAAGCATCATCGGCTTGCGGTAACGCTCGAAGTATTGGCGGGCTATTGTGTTCCAGCCGAGAACCGGTCCGACCTCCTCTTCGTGTTCGTCCAGGTGGACTAACCGCTCGTTCGCCGCGTAGTAGTCCATGCCCATGACGCAGTGCGGAGCTGCACGCGCGCCGTGTTCCATAAACCAATCAAACATTTTCCTCGTCGCGCCGTTGTCCATCAGGTACAGCAAAAACTTGGCGGACGGCGAATGCCCGTAGAGGAAATCGAACGTCATAAAACGCAGCTCGTTCAGGTGCTCTACTCGCTCACGCGTCTCGGGAAAGCGTTCGTAGAACTGCTCCGCCGCTTCACTCTGAAAGAAGACGGCGTCGGGGCGGACGTTGAGAATCCCTTCGATGGCGAGCAGCGTGGCGCGGCACATATTGGCGTGCGCCATAATCATCGCTTTGTCCGTTTTAAGCTGTTCGTTCCAGATGCCTTCTTTCCCGCTGAATTTGGCGCAAACTAGGATTTCGTTAACCGGCGTGTAGTACCTGATCCACGTGTAACGGCGGGCGAACACTTCGGCGAAGTCGGCGAAAAGCTTCGCCCAATCCTCGTTCTGAAAATCGCCCACCCAATCGGGCAGACCGAAGTGACATAGATCGAGAATCGGTATTAAGCCCATCTCGCGCATCACGGGTAGAACTTCGTCGGTAAAAGACCAATCGTACTCGTGCGGCGCGGTGTGCATTTTGTAATAAGGAATGCCGTAGCGGACGACGCGCGCTCCCAGTTCTTTGCATAACCCGAAATCTTCGCGCCAGTATTCGTAATGCCTTGTTTCCTCAAGCTGGTCGCGGCGCGTGCCTCCATCGACCTTCGGATAGCTGCACTCGATGCCGGTCGCCAGCATTATCGTCTGCATACTTTTCTCCTCATCCATCTTTCACTTTCTTAATCACGCGCTCGCTTCCACAACAACGCCAGCACGCCCGCGAGACCTGCGCCCGCGAGGGCGAGCGGGCCGCGATGCATGTTCGCCCACGCCTGCGGTGAAAACGAGTAGGAACGATCATCGAAAATGCCGTGCGCGCCGTGATCGCCCGCGACAGGCTCATACAAATTGTTCGGGCGGTTCGGGTCAACCGGCTTATCCGGTATCTGCTGCGACTTGTAACCGGTTTCGCCCAAGTAAAAATCGCCCAAGCCGGGAGCGATTTTGTTGCCGTAGATAGCGATGACTGCCGGAAGCCCGATTGTCATCTCGCGGCGGCGCGCGTGCGCCGCGAAGTAGATGGCTTCGGCGATCACTTCCGGCTGGTAGATCGGCGGCGCGGGCTGCGGGTGATTCGGCAAACGCGATTTGTTCCAGCCGAACTGTGGCGTATTGACCGAAGGAAGTTGCACCATCGTCACATGCACATTCGAGTTGTCGTGAATCAACTCCGAGCGCAAAGATTCTGTGAAGCCCTGAATGGCGTGCTTCGCCGCGCTGTAGGCGGATTGGAGTGGAATCGCGCGGTAAGCAAGCGCGCTCCCGACTTGCACGATTGTTCCCCTATCGCGCGGCAGCA
>JBPCPQ010000024.1:0-4184 GCA_050999015.1 Pyrinomonadaceae bacterium
GCCGAGTGCGGAGAAAAGACGGCGCTCGACGCTTTCCGCTCCGTCGTCGAGATCACCGCCGGCGAATTCGAGTTCGAGAAATCTGAACAAGGCTTCCCCGTGACCATCGAAGCCCTCAGCAACACCAACCTCATCCTCGACACGCTACGCCAGCTTGATGAAGAAAAAATGTAGAGTCAAGACAAGGGTAAAAAGGTAAAAGGCCCAAGTGAGAAGACATTAGCTCCCGTCTCACTTGAGCCTTTTACCTTTTGCTTTCGGCCTTCTTTAATCGAGAAGAACGCGCGTGTTGAGCGCCTCGGCGCGTTCGAGGGCGGCGAGGAGGCGCAGAAACTGACCGTAGTTTTTGCTGCGCGCGCGGGTGCGCTCGCGTTCGCGCTCGGAGAGGTCGTTGCGCAGCAAGAGGTCGAGAAAGTCGTAGTAGTCAGCGGTCGCGGCGTAGGGCAGTTCGCGCGTGTAGGTCGTATGCGCCGAGTCAGGGGAGGCGAAGCCGGCCAGCGCGTCGAACAAATTGTCGGTTGTGATATGCGACGCTTCGCGCGTCAGACGAATCGGCAAACGCAACTCGTAGAAGCGGAGGCCGTCGGGCGTGGTGATTGAGCGCAGCGACTTCGTGCCCTCGCCGTCGAAAGGCGAATCGCGATCAACGATAACGCGCAGCAGGCGCGGCTGATCTTCTTTGTCAATTGTGTCGAGCGAGAGTTGCACGCGGTCGGCGACGAACTTCTCGAATTGCGCTTCAACCGGGTAATTGATGCGTCCCTGACATCCGACCGGCTCGCCCTCGCCCGCCGCTTCCTGCGGCAGGTGCGCGGGACACGCCTCGCACACGGCGGTCTCGCCCTGCATTCGCTCAATCTCTTCGCCCGCGTTCTCGACGAAGCGCAGTTTTTCTTCAGTCGGCGCGGACGCCTCGCCGGTTGTCAGGCGTGTGTGGATACTCGCCAAGCGCCCCCACGCGCGCAAGTGTTCCTCGGCATAACGGGCGCGCAATTCGCACGGATAATCAATCGTAAACTCTAAAGACAACTCGAAATCCTACTTTCAGTCGCGTGTGGAAATGACTTCAACATGGGAAAGCGCGTTGTTGTCTCTTTCCCGGCCATTCAAATTACAGTCGCATAATAACAGAGGCTGAAGGATAATAGTTAAAATGACAATTATGCTCTACCCGCCGGGGCCGAAAGCGGTGATACCGGCCCTCCAGTTTTTCGCTTTCCGCCGCGACCCTCTGGGATTCCTAATGAATCTGGCGCACAAGCACGGCGACATTGCGCATTTTCGGATGGGGCCGCAGCACGCCTACCTCTTCAACCACCCCGACCTGATTAAAGACGTGCTGGTGACGCGCCACGATCACTTCCACAAAGGACGGGCGCTGCAGCGCGCGAAACGTCTTTTGGGCGAAGGCTTGTTGACGAGCGAAGAGGCGCACCACCGCCGGCAGCGACGCCTCGCGCAGCCGGCCTTCCACCGGCAGCGCGTCGCCGGCTACGCGGATGTGATGGTTGATTACGCGGCGCGCGCGTCGGAGCGTTGGCGGGACGGCGAGTCGCTCGATATTTCCGGGGAGATGATGCGCCTGACACTCGGCATCGTCGGCAAGACGTTGTTCGATGCAGACGTGGAGAAGGACGCTGGCGAGGTCGGCGAGGCGTTGACGGAGATGATGGAGCTATTCAATTTGCTTCTCCTCCCGTACTCCGAGTTATTAGAGAATCTGCCGCTGCCCCAGTCGCGCCGCTTCGCCCGCGCCCGCGCGCGGCTCGACGCCGTCATCTATCGCATCATTGACGAGCGAAGGCAAAGCGGCGCGGATCACGGCGATTTACTCTCGATGCTTTTGCTCGCCGAAGACGAGGAAGAGCGGGGCGACCGGATGTCGAACGAACAGGTGCGCGACGAGGCGCTGACGATCTTTCTTGCCGGCCACGAAACGACCGCCAACGCCTTGTCGTGGACGTGGTATCTGCTGGCGCAGCACCCCGAAATCGAAAGCAAGCTTCATCAGGAAATTGATGCGGTGCTTGATGGCGGGCGGCCTCCGCAGTTTGAAGACCTCGCACGCCTGCGCTACACCGAGATGGTCTTGGCCGAGGCGATGCGGATGTACCCTCCGGCGTGGACGGTGGGTCGTCTGGCGATCAGGGAGTTTGAAGTCGGCGGATACGTTCTTCCCGCCGGCTCGCTCATATTATTGAGCCAGTACGTCACGCACCACGACGCCCGCTTCTTCCCCGACCCCGCGCGCTTCGATCCTGAACGCTTCACGCCCGAAGCGAAGGACGCGCGACCACAGTTTGCATATTTTCCGTTCGGCGGCGGCCCGCGCCGCTGCATCGGCGAAGGCTTCGCGTGGATGGAAGGCGTCCTGCTATTAGCGACGCTCGCCCGGCGTTGGCGCATGCGGCTTGTTCCCGGCCACACGGTTGAGATGCGCCCGCGCATCACCCTCCGTCCCGGCAGGGGAGGCGTGCCCGTGACTTTAGAAAGTAGGCAGTAAGCAGCCGGCAGCCGGCAGTAAGCAGCCGGCAGCGAGCAATGATGAGGCAATTTCAAATTGCGAATCTTAAATCTGAGACTCGACGCCGGTAGTAGATACTTACTTCTTCACTGCCTACTGCCGGCTGTTTCTTGCCCGCCTCTTTTGCAAGCTGTTAAGCTTGCGGCTTGTTAATATTTGAATGCGTTCATTTTCTGTTCGATGGTTATCGTGAGGCATAAACATGAAGGTTATTCTAGCCATGCTTTTGATAGTCTTACCGGTGGCGGCGCAAGAACGTAATAGGTTGCATCAAAGGTATAAATCTCCTGAACGTGATGTTTATGTGGTGCGTCCGAGGATAGTTATGTCCGTCAAATTTGCGAACGAACCCTTGTGGAAGGATTATGCCTGCGAGGCTGTTATCAAGCCGGAGCATACAGTAACCTCAAACATCGGCGACCGTGAAACGATGCCTTCCGAATTAGTTTTGGAGGTTATAGATGAAGTTACACCGGTCGCACAGCGGGGAAGGCTTATCAACGAAATGAATGTGAATGGTGGTTGCACCGGAATATTGATTAGCAACTATGGGCAAGTCTCAATTGTCCGCGTCACGAGATGTAAGCAAGCGGGCGGCGGCACGTATCAAGCATCAATAAGGTGGAAGCCAAGTTGGTGCGAAGATAAAAAGCGGTAAACCTAAAAATCGGAAGAGGCGAGAAATGGTCGTTAGCCAAGACTTGTTGGAGATAATGATCTGTCCGGCGTGCCGGGGGAAAGTGGTTCTGAAAGAGGATGAATCGGGCATTAAGTGTGTCGCGTGTCGGCGCGTCTACCCGATACGCGACGGCATTCCGGGGATGATCGTGGAAGAAGCGACAATCGAAGATGAAGATTCACCTCGAAAATCCTGAGACTGTCATTCCTCTATCCGTCACGCCCGTGCGCGCGGCGAGGGCGGCTTATTCACTCGCCGAAGAAACCGCGTCGCAGCCTCTGGCTCCCGCCCGTTGGGATTGGAACGAAGTGCGCCGCGTGTTGGTTGTGCGCCTGCGCTCCATCGGTGATACCGTGCTCGCCACCCCGTCGCTTTACGCGCTACGCCGATTTCTGCCCGACGCGCGCATTGATGTGCTGCTTGAAGACTGGGTCGCGCCGCTGCTAGATAGGTCGCCCGATGTTGATCGAGTCGTCATCGTCAAACGTCACGACACTTCTTCGCGTCTGCGCGTTGTGCAAAGTTTGCGCGCCGGGCAATACGACGTCGCCTTTAATTTGCACGGCGGCTCGACGGCAGCGCTTCTGACGCGGGCTTCAGGAGCGCGTCACCGCGTCGGTTATCAAAGTTATCGTTATGCGCGGCTTCATAACCACAGCGCGCCGCCCGCTTCTCATTTGTGGCAGCGCGAAAAAACTCATTCGGTCGAACAACAACTCGCGCTACTCGGCTGGACGGGCGTGCCAGTCAGTGACCGCCCGCCGACGCGCTTAAACGTGACAGTTGAGGCGGAGCGAAGTATCACGCGCCGCCTCCGCGACGCGCATTTCGGCGAAGGAGAAAACTTCGCGCTGATTCATCCGGCGGCGGCGTTCGACTCGAAGCAGTGGGCGGCGGAAAACTTCGCGCGCGTGGTCGAGCATCTTCATGCACGCGGCCTTTCCGCCGTCGCCATCGTCGCGCCGGGCGAAGAAAGTGTTA
>JBPCPQ010000271.1:0-6350 GCA_050999015.1 Pyrinomonadaceae bacterium
CGCAACGCCGCAGTGAAGGGATGAGGGATGAGGGAGGAGGGATGAATTCAAGATGCGCGATTCATCCAGTCTCCTTTCATCCCTCATCCCTCATCCCTCATCCCTACTTTTATGAGTGAATCTCTCGAGAAAGTGCGCGAGGTGCGCGAGTTGCCGCTGTTTCCGCTGCCGCTCGTAGTGTTTCCGGGCGTCCCCCTGCCGCTCCACATCTTTGAGCCGCGCTACCGCCAAATGCTCAAAGACGTGCGCGCCGGCAACGGGATGTTCGGCGTTTCGTATCTCGATGTCAGCAAGACAGACATTGACCGCCCGCCAGTCGGCCATGTCGGGTGCGCCTGCGAGATCGCCGAGGTGCAGCCGCTGCCGGACGGGCGCTCTAATGTTCTCACCGTCGGAATCGTTCGTTACCGCGTCGAGTCTTATGTTGACCGTGACGATCCGTATCTCGTCGGCGAGGTTTCTTTTTTTGAGGATGCGCCGGGGGACGACGAGCAGTTGAAAAATCGCGCGCGCGCGGTGACGGATTTGTTCGAGCGCATCGCGCGCGCGGTACGCACGATCAACGATGAGCGCGCCTCACTCCCTCAGCTTCCCGAAACAGAGCCGGAGCGCCTTTCTTTTCTCGTCGCGGCGGCGATGGAGATGGACATGGAGATCAAGCAGGAGTTGCTTGAAGTCGAGTCCACTGACGAAAGATTAATACGCCTTCACAATCTTTTGTCGCAGGCTGTTGAAAGTTACGAGGGGCGCGCGCGGATACACGGCATCGCAAAGAAGAACGGCCACAGCGGTCAGAAGCTAGACCTCGAATAACTCACCGGACGACTAATCGTGCAACACGGGCAGCAGAGCGAACACGGAACGGCAGGCGAGTCGCCGGGGCAGATACGGGTGCGACTGCTTTTCTTCGGCGCGGCGCGCGACGCCGCCGGTGGGAGCGACGAAACTCAACTCTCGGTTAACGCTCCGGCGACGGTGGCGAGCACATTCGCCGAGGTGCTCGACGCATACCCGGAACTGCGCCGCTTCGGGCGCTCGCTTCTCGTCGCCGTCAATCAGGAATATGCGTCGCCGGACGAAGCGGTGCGCGACGGCGACGAGATGGCCGTCTTCCCACCCGTCAGCGGCGGCAGCGAGGAAGCGGAAAAGAAAGAGGAAGACGGGAGCCACGACTTTTTCGAGTTAACAATTGAACCAATCAACGTCGGCACCGTCGCGCGTCGGGTGGTGGTGCCCCGCTGCGGCGCGACCGTCACGCTCGATGGCTACGCCCGCGAATGGACGAAAGGGCGGCGCACGCTCTACCTAGTTTACGAGGCTTACGCGCCGATGGCCGTCGCCGAGATGCGGCGGCTCGGACGCGAGGCGCACCGGCGGTTCGACATCGAGCACATCGGCATCGTGCATCGCACCGGGCGCACGGACATCGGCGAGACGAGCGTCGTCGTCTCCGTCAGCGCGCCGCACCGCCGCGCCGCGTTCGAGGCATGCGAGTGGGCGATCCGTGAATTGAAGCGCACCGTGCCGATCTGGAAGAAAGAGTTTTTTGAAGATGGCGAAGTGTGGGTCGAGGGCGAAGGTGCGCCGATCAACTCGGGTGGTGGGTAGATAAATCCATACCTCTATGATGTGGGATGAAGGAGCGACGAGTTATGAAGATTAGCAACTGTTTGAAGATAACCATCTTGGTGTTCCTCTCTTTCTGTAGCTCAACCGCTATCGCACAATCTCAACAACGGGGGGAGACGCTCGAAGAAATTGAGGATTTGCGCGGGCGGTTAAAGAAGCTTGAAGAAACATTTCTCTCGCCGTCGGCGCAAGACCACGCGGCCTTAGCCGAACTCTTGCGCCAGCCGAGTACGGGCTTGATTCGATTGCTTCCGAGGGAAGAGTTTGACGGCAAAAACAGATTAACGATTCGCGGCGGGGGCGCTTATTATTCGTTCACTCGCCTGACGCACGAATACGGCTACGGGTCAGACATCGAGTTGCAAGGCGACAACTTGTCCGTCGGATTCGCGGGTGCTGATTACGGCATGATGGCGAACATCAGCCCAGCGTCATTGGAGGAGTTGTCGCTTGATGATCCTCGCGTCCGCTTCCTCGCAGGCCACCAGCCGCCGACAGATGAACCGGGAGCGCGAGCTGAGCAAAGACGTTTTGGAGAAGGTGTCTCTGAGGACGATGTAGTTTACCGGAGGAGAGTGCCGGTTAAAAAAGGTTCCACATATCTGCTTCGCTCGATCAACTATGGAAACTCTGACGTGTTGGTAGGTCTTCATGTTCTGCGCAGAGATGTTGACGGCAGCGTAATAATCGCGTGGAAGATGCTGAAGAAGTATTCTGTTCCTCAGTTGCAGAGAGCGGAATAACATCGGCGCGTTACGTTCATGGTAGATAAAGCGCATTGGCCGAGCATCCTGTTGATATCGTTGTTGAGCCGCGTTACTCCGCACCCTCGAAGGAAGAACTAGGAATTACCAAAACTGCGCCGCTCCTCAGTGGCATGTAAAAATAAAGCCGCGTCCGGTTTCGTGCCGGACGCGGCTTTACTTTCCCGGTGGGTCTTCTGCTCTCAATGACAGAACATCATGAGACGATGAGGACATCCGCTTCCGGCGCGGAGGGATCAAGCAGCGACGCGCTCGTCACCTTGTCGCCGCCATCGGTCTTGATGAGGCGGACGCCCGAAGCGCTCCGCCCCGTCTTCCTGATGTCGCCCGCTTCGAGGCGGATCAACTTGCCCTGCTGCGTGATAATCATAATTTCCGATTCGTCATCAACGGGAAACACGGCGACTACTTTGCCGGTCTTCTCCGTCGCCTTCATGTTGATGACGCCGCGCCCGCCGCGCGACTGGAGGCGGTAATCGCCGATCTTCGTCTGCTTGCCGTAGCCCTGCTCGGAGACCGAGAGCATTCGTTCCGAGTCGTCAGCCGAGACCGGGCAGACCGAGACGACGTAATCGTTCGGACGCAGCTCGATGCCACGCACGCCGCGCGCCGCGCGCCCCATCGAGCGCACGCCCCCTTCGTCAAAGCGGATCGCGAGTCCGTCGTGCGTGGCGATGAAGATGCGCTTTTTGCCGTCCGTCAGAATCACGTCGAGTAGTTCGTCGCCCTCGTCAACATTGACGGCGTTGATGCCGTTCGTGCGGATGTTCTGGAAATCGGCGAGCGATGTTTTTTTGATGACTCCTTTGCGCGTCACCATCAAGACGTAACGCCCTTCGGCAAACTCCCTGACAGGGACGACGCCCGCGAGTTTGCGTGTCGAAGGGATGTTGATCAAGTTAACGACGGCCTTGCCGCGCGCGGCTGTCGGCGCGTCGGGCAGTTCGTGGACTTTCAGCTTGAAGACCTGCCCGTTGTCAGTGAAGATCATGATGTAATCGTGCGTCGAGGCGGTGAAAATGTGCTCGACGAAATCGCCGTTCTTGCCGGTGGACGCGCCGAAGCGCCCCTTGCCGCCGCGCCCCTGTCGTGTGTAAGCGGTGACGGGCGTGCGCTTGATGTAGCCGGAGTTGGTGACGGTAATCGCCACTTCCTCGTCGGCGATCATATCTTCGATTGATAACTCGATGCCCTCATCAACGATCTCGGTGCGGCGCTTGTCGCCGAACTCCCTTTTTACGTCCTCCAGTTCTTTGACGATGACGCTCCTCAGCGAGGAGTCGTTGCCAAGAATCTCTTCGAGTCCGGCGATAAGGCGAATGATCTGCTCATACTCGTCGAGAATCCTCTGGCGTTCAAGCGCCGAAAGACGCCGGAGTTGTAAATCGAGAATCGCCTGCGCCTGCGCCTCGGAAAACGCGAGCTGGTTGATGTTCTTCTTCAATTTGTCGAGGAAGCCGGCGAGCGTCACGTCAGACGGCGCGCCCTTCCACGATTTCACTTCGGTCATCGTCGCGAAGTTGTTGGCGGTGAGCCACTGGCGCGCTTCGTCCACCGAGCGCGCGTTGCGGATTAATGGAATGATGAAGTCGAGCGCGTCAATCGCTTTGTTGAGTCCTTCGAGGATATGCGCGCGGGCGCGTGCTCTGCGCAATTCGTATTCGGTGCGACGGCGCACCACCTCGCGCCGGAACTCGACGAACGCCTCCAACATCTGCTTGATATTGAGGACGCGCGGCTGCCCGCCGACGATGGCGAGGTTGATGACGCCGAACGACGACTGCATCGGGGTCAGCTTGTAGAGTTTGTTAAGGACGATCTGCGGCACCGCGTCGCGCTTCAATTCGATGACGATGCGCATCCCGACGCGGTTCGACTCATCTCTCAAATCGGAGATGCCTTCAATCTTCTTCTCGTTGACGAGTTCGGCGATGCGCTCGATGAGGCGCGCCTTGTTGACCTGATACGGAATCTCCGTGACGATCACGGCGTCGCGCTCCTGTGTGCCGCGCCCGACGCGGTCAATCCCGGCGCGCGCGCGCATCTGAATGATCCCGCGACCAGTCATATAAGCTTGGCGGATTCCCTCGCGCCCATAGATAAAGCCGCCCGTCGGGAAGTCTGGGCCGGAGACGAGCTTGATAATCTCTTCGAGCTTCATCTCCGGCTTACGAATCAGCGCAACCGTCGCGTCCACAATTTCGACGAGGTTGTGCGGCGGAATCTTCGTCGCCATCCCGACCGCGATTCCGTCCGAACCGTTCAGGAGAAGATTCGGCACGCGCGTCGGCAACACCGCCGGCTCGCTCAAAGACTCGTCGTAGTTCGGGTTAAAGTTAACCGTCTCCTTCTCAATGTCGGCGAGAATCTCGGTCGTGAGCCGCGCCATGCGCGCCTCGGTATTGTGATTAATAAAACCGTTAGCGACGAACGAATGGCACGCGCTGTCAACGCGCAGAGAGTACACGGGTTGCTCACCCGCATCCTCAATGGTGGTGACGGGATCGAACAAGTAGTTGGTACGCGAGAGATACTCGGCCATCGCGTAGTCGCCCGGCGCGAGCGCGGCTTCGAGTCGGGGCAGAGCGGTGCGCAGCCGAACGGGGCGATCAAAATTATTCTTTCCCATCCATTCTTTCTGTCGCACGGCGCGGGCGCGTAAGTAGGCTGCGACGAGCGGGATAAAGTCGCTTTTCGCTAAAGCCTTCCCGGTTACGAGGGCAATGATTTCCGTCAGCTTCTCCCGCTTCACGCGCGAGGCGAAATTGATGCGACGCGCGAACTGCGTCAGGTTCTCACGCCCATGAATCGCCAAGCGGTGCGTCAACCTGTGGTGTGAAGCGTCGGAGGTGCGCGAAGCGACGATGCCGAAGCGCAACAAAACGATTTGCACCCCCTTCAGCATCGCCTCACTTTGCGAGCAGAGACTTACGCGCAGCAGACTCCTGCCGGAATGCTCGACACTGCCATCGCCCTCAAACAAGCCACGCAGAAACGCGGCGACCACATTTTGCGGAGCGCGCAAAATCATCTCCGGCACGCGCCGCTCACCCGACTTTCCCTGCAAGCCTAAGTTGTGCAGGAATGCGACGACTTGCTGGCCAACGATCTGCATTTGCAGATACGGCTGCGTGCTGTATCCCGAAGGCTCACGCTGCCCGATATGCAGGCGGCACGTCGGGAAGACACGCCGCCACGCGGCGATGAACTCGTCGGCGAAATCGCCCCTGTTGTTGCAGAACTCGATGCGATGTTCCTGTATCGTCCCTTCCGCCGTCAGCGCGCCGAGCAAAAACGCTAAGTCTTCGGTCAGCGTCTCCGGCAGCGTGTGCCGCACGGTGCGCGATTTTTCGTCCAACGAAGGATAAAACTCCGCCAGCGGAACGGCTTCTTTCGTCCACAGCTTTTCACTGCGGTCTATTGCCAGCACGTCACCGTGTTTGAGTTGTGAGATAAGCTTCCACGCGAACCCCGGAACGCCTTCCGCGTTGGCGCGGAACACAAGCAACGGATGATTATCCGTGCCCGTGATTTCGAGACCGTGTCTGGTGCGAACACGCTTAACAGGATGCACGCCGCTGTCCCACCACTTGCTCGCCGTGTTGACCTCGCCGCCGTGAGAAAGGACGCGAGCTTTGATGTCTTCATCGTCTGATGAAACTTTGGAAATCGGCACCAATCCTTTACCCGTGACGACGAGCGTTTCACCTGTGACGCAGTAACGCATTGCGGCCGGAGAATCTCCGTCAATCGAGCCGAAGTTGCCTTGACCATCAACCAGCGGGTAGCGCATCGAGAAGTCCTGCGCCATGCGGACAATCGTGTCATAGACCGCCACGTCGCCGTGCGGGTGATACTTCCCGATAGTGTCTCCAACGATACGCGCGCTTTTTTTATAAGGCTTATTGTGCTGATTGCCGAGTTCGTGCATCGCCCAGAGGACGCGGCGGTGGACGG
>JBPCPQ010000183.1:0-4782 GCA_050999015.1 Pyrinomonadaceae bacterium
CCTCATCCCTCCGCCCTCATCTCTGCTTCTATACTTTTTCCTGTACGGTTGAGCCGAGCAGTCCGGCCGGGCGGAATAACAGGACGAGAATCAGAATCGAGAAGGCAACGGCGTCACGGTACGTCGAAGGGATGCCGATGAGTTGGCCGTAGCCGACGACAAGGGTTTCCGCCGCGCCGATCAGCAAGCCGCCGAGCACCGCGCCGGGGATGTTGCCGATGCCGCCGAGGACTGCTGCGACGAACGCCTTGAGACCGGTGATAATGCCCATCAGCGGGTAGATCGTCGGGTTGTACTGCGCGGTCAGGACGCCGCCCGCCGCCGCCAGCGCCGAACCGAGCGCGAACGTGAAGACGATAATCAAATCGGTGTTGACGCCCATCAATTTCGCCGAGTTGAGATTGAACGAAACGGCGCGCATCGCCGTGCCAACCTTTGTACGGTAGACGATCCATTGCAGCAGGAGCATCAGCGCGATTGAGACGGAGAAGATCAGCAACTGCGATTTCGAGATGGCCGCGTTACCGAACAGTTGATACGTCTCGTTCTGCATCAGTTGCGGGAACGAGCGCGGCGCACCGCCGAAAATCACGACGCCGAGGTTTTCAATCAGCAGCGACACGCCGATGGCCGTAATCAGCGTCGTCATGCGCGCGTACTTCCGAACGGGGCGGTAGGCGAAACGCTCAATCGCCATGCCGATCAGCGCGGCGACGATCATCGCACCGAGGAGGGTAACGCCGAGTCCGAGAATTGACGGGTTGGTATCGAAGCCGAGGCCGCGCGCGATAAAGAAGCCGGCGAATGCGCCGATCATGTAGATGTCGCCGTGCGCGAAGTTGATGAGGCGAAGAATGCCGTAGACCATCGTGTAACCGAGCGCGATCAGCGCGTAGATTGATCCGATGGTCAGGCCGTTGATTAGCTGCTGAACGAAGGTGTCCATATTTTGCTTTGGGCGAGACGAGTCACACTTAGTTTCTATGGAGTCGCATTCGCCTGATTCGCGTTAGTAGTGGTTGTCGTCGTGGTGTTAGCGATGGATGGCGAAGGAGTTGCTGATCCGGGTGACGGTGAAGACATAGGTGAAACAGTCGCTGCCGCCGTCGCGCCGCCTTCCGGTTGAATGGTTTCTTTGTAAACGAATTTACGGTTTTGCAACTCGAACACGACTGCCGGTTTAACGGCGTCGCGCTCCTTATTGAGTGTGATCGAGCCGGTGACACCGGGGAAGTTGGCGGTTTGTGCAATGGCATCACGCAGTTTCGGCCCATCGGCTGTGCCCGCGCGCTTGATCGCGTCGGCCAGCACGTTCATCGCGTCGTAAGCGAGCGCGGCGATGGCGTCGGGATTGGTGTTGTCGTACCGCCCTTTGTATCCCACGACAAACTTTTGAACGGCGGGCGACGGGTCATCGGTCGAGTAATGATTCGCCATGAACGAGCCGTTCAAGTCCGTGCCGCCGAGTTCCCACAATTGCGGCGCGTCCCAGCCGTCGCCGCCGAGGAGCGGCGCTTTGATGCCAAGCTCTTTGGCCTGTTTGGCGATCACGCCGACCTGCCCATAGTAGCCGGGCACAAAGATAACGTCAGGATTAACCGCGCGAATGGCGGTCAACTGCCCTTTGAAATCCGGGTCTTGCTGGGTGTAAGCCTGCCTCGTGACAATGCGTCCGCCGAGCCGGTTGAACTCGCCCTCGAAATACTGCGTCATGCCGCGACTGTAATCCGAGTTGACGTCGCCGAGCACCGCCGCCGTCTTTGCTTTCAGCGTGTTGGCGGCAAACTTCGCCATCACGGCTCCCTGAAAATTATCGGTGAAGCACACGCGGAAGATGTAGTCGCCAACCTGCGTTACTTTCGGATTCGTGGACGAAGGCGTAATCATCGGGATTTTGGCCTCCTGTGCTTTCGGCGCGGCGGCCAGAGTGTTGCTTGAGGCGACTTCACCGAGCACGGCATGAACGCGATCCTGATTAATTAACTTTGTCACGACCGTCGCAGCTTGCGCGGGCTGTCCCTGATCGTCTTCGATGACATACGTGACTTGGCGGCCGTTGATGCCTCCGGCTTTATTGATTTCGTCAATCGCCATCAGAATTCCATTCTTCGTCGATTGCCCGAAGCTTGAGGTTTGTCCTGACAAGTCGCCATAAATCCCGACTTTGATCGGGCCTGTCGTGCTGCCGCCCGTAGTGTCACCGCCCCGGCGTTCACAGGCCGCGCCTGCCAGCAGTCCGATGATGATTCCGAAGGTTACAAAGGTGCGTTTCATGTTTTCCTCGTTGAGTGTGTTTCGTACTTCGGGCAGACGACTTGGAATCGAAAGCCGGTTCGCTTTCTGCGCTCCCTGTATGAAAGCTTAGGAATGACTCACCCGATAGCCCTCGAAGATTGGTAGGCGATTATCTCGCCGCTCTGTCGTCTGAAGAAGCCGTAGAGATAGCGCGCGAGAAAACCTTTCTCAAATGCAAAAGCATCAACCGCAGTCTCTAAAGGTCATGCTTCAGCCTGAGTTTCTCGGGACAACACCAGGAGTCAAGATAATTCTCTCTACTATGAGCGGCATGCGGAGTCAAGCTCTCGCTACAGGGTTTGTATATCGAGCGCGCATTATACCGTTTTACCGTCCCGTGTCGAGCGATTGATAAATACAATTACCCGGATGACGCGCGGTTGAGTAAACAAGGAAGGCGAAAGTGGCAGCAATTGACGCAAAGCTTTTCATTTGATCTTTACGCTGTATGAGTTTGCATTGATGAGTGTCGGGATAAATTACGCGCTGTCTGTCGCTGTCATGCAGTAAGCCCCGTCACTATGCTACGGCATGGCTTTTGCCGGAATACATTGCGTCAGCGTTTTTGGACGCGCAAAACAGTACACGGTTAAGACCTGATCTTCGAGATGGAAGTTAAGTTGGCGAGCAAGTTTTACCCGCCGTACCTTCGGCTTGTCTCACTTCAGGTCAAAATTAAAATACGGACGTTATAAGTCCCTCCCATTTAGTGAAAGGAAAAAAGCTATGAATGACCATCGTGATGATAGTGTTGGCGAAGAGGCTTCGGCCTTTGGGCAGAGAGTTAAAGGCGCGGCGAAGGACGCGGCAGGTGCCGTGACAGGAAACAAGTCGCTTGAGCGTGAAGGTGAGCGCGAGAACGCGATGGGCAATGCTCGTCAGGAAGCGAACAGCGTTTTCGACGAATCTGATGGCGTTCGTAGCGCAAGCGTAGGTTCTGGCGCGTCAGCGACGACAGGCCGCAGCCGAATGGTGACTGGACTGTTTAGAGACAGAGACAGCGCCGAAAAGGCTTACTCGTCCCTCAGTTCGCGCGGATATAGCAAGGACGATGTCAACGTGATGATGTCGGACGAGACCCGCAAGACACACTTTGCCGACGCGCCGGATTCGGAATTGGGCGATAAAGCAATGGAAGGCGCGGGCGTTGGCTCGGCCATCGGCGGCACGGTCGGTGCGGTGCTTGCAGCGATTGCGGCTATCGGCACTGCCGTTGCGTTGCCGGGTATTGGCTTAGTAGTTGCTGGCCCGATTGCGGCGGCACTTGCCGGTGCTGGCGCGGGCGGTCTAACCGGCGGACTCGTCGGCGCTCTGATCGGCTCTGGGATTCCTGAGGATCGTGCGCGCGAGTACGAGTCGGGCATCAAGGAAGGCGGCATCGTGATGGGCGTCAATCCGCGCTCCGACGATGACGCGGACTACTTCGAGCGTGAGTTCAAAACAAATCGCGGCGAAAGCATTTACCGCTAAATTCTGAACAACATCGCCGGCCACCGGAAAGCCGGTCAAACTTAAAGAAGGGAAGCTTGTGTTAGTCAAGCTTCCCTTCTTTGTTTTTCACAATTGGGATTGCATTGTGTTACACGTTTGGAAAGTCTGACCTCAACCATGCCGGACTTTACTGAACTGCGTCGCTAAAGATTCTCGTCTTCGTTCTTCACGAACCGGATTTGCTGTGACATAATTCGCGCCTTCCTTTCGTAGTTTGTATGGTTATGCCTTCGATGCGCTCGGAGCGTTCCAAGCGTCGGCTTCGTGACCAATCAACACAGGAGCATCGTCAACAATAATGAGCAGCACAAACAATAACGGTAAAGCATCTGGAGAGATTCCGCGCCGCCCGCTCGGGCGCACCGGCGTCGAGGTTTCCGCGCTTGCGCTCGGCGGCTACCACATCGCGCTGGCGAAGAATAAGAAAGAATCAATTCGCATCGTCCACGAAGCTCTTGATGCCGGCGTCACGTTTATGGACAACGCTTGGGAGTATCACGACGGGCGCAGCGAAGAATTGATGGGCAAGGCGCTCGAAGGCCGCCGCCACGAGGTTTTTCTGATGACAAAGGTCTGCACCCACGGGCGCGACCGCCGCGCCGCGATGCGGCATCTCGACGAATCCCTGACGCGCCTCAAGACCGACTACCTTGATTTGTGGCAGGTTCACGAAGTCGTTTACGACAACGATCCCGAGTTACATTTCGCCGAGGGCGGCGTCATCGAAGCCCTCGACGAAGCGAAGCGCGCCGGCAAAGTGCGCTTCGTCGGCTTTACCGGCCACAAGCATCCCGCGATTCACCTGAAGATGCTTTCGTATGATTACTCTTTCGACGCCTGCCAGCTTCCGCTCAATGTCCTCGACGGCACCTTCCGCAGCTTTGAACAACAGGTGCTTCCCGAACTCAACCGGCGCGGCATCGCGCCGCTCGGCATGAAAACCTTCGGTGGCGAAGGCACGATGATTAAAAAGCGCGTCGTCACGGCGGCGGAAGC
>JBPCPQ010000031.1:0-6103 GCA_050999015.1 Pyrinomonadaceae bacterium
GAGCGCTCTATCGTGCTCGAACGGAGAGCGCCGCCATTCGACGATCCGTTCGCCTACCTTGCAGCGGTGGTGCGGGGTGAGGTGAAAGTCGCCGACGCCGACTTGTCCTCGCTGGCAAACAACATGACCGTGATACGCATCCTGGATGCCGCGAAACAATCGGCGGCGACAGGCCGGACGATATCGTGGTGCGTCTCGCGTCGAACCCTTCGACGGGCTACTCATGGAGTGTGGCGCAGAAGGACGCCTCGCTCTTAAAACCGCTTGACGATAAATACGTGCGCCCCGACAGTAAGCAGATGGGCGCTCCCGGTAATCAGGTCTTCCGCTTCAAAGCGGTCGGCTCCGGCGGCACGGAGTTGATCCTGCTCTACCAGAATCCGTCGCTGAGCGGCGTCCGGGCGGCGAAGAAGTACCGTGTCATCGTGACCATCAACAGACCTCGTTAAATTCGAGAGCGGCGAATGAGCAGCCCGGCGACCCACCGCGCGCATCCGCCTGCACGCCGGTCGCGGACGTGGCGGCGACACCGACGCTAGGAGTTAATCATGCTCGCCACAACGACGCCCAGAAGTAATGAAAAAACTGACGGGTGACCACCGACGGGTGACCACTTTTTCTAAGGAGTTTGATATGAGCGAAACTGAATTGTTGAAACCGGAAGCACAACTCACCGACGCGCAGATGTATCTTCAGGCGCTTTGGGAAGAGCACATGCGGGACGAATTTGTGACGCGCAACACCGAGGACACGCTCGAGACGATGGTCGAAGACTCTTACGTCAACCACATCCCCGTGATGACGGGAGGCGTGGGCCGTGAGCAACTTCGGGAGTTCTACTCCCGACACTTTATTCCGCAAATGCCGCCGGACACGGAAATAGTTCCGGTCTCCCGCACCATCGGCGACAATCAACTGGTGGACGAAATGGTTTTTAAGTTCACCCATACGGTTATGATGGATTGGATGTTGCCGGGTCTCGCCCCGACGGGGAAGAGGGTTGAGGTTCCGCTCGTCGTGATCGTCCACTTCCGCGATGGCAAGCTGGCTCACGAGCACATCCACTGGGATCAGGCGTCGGTGCTGGTGCAACTCGGCCTGATTAGTCCGGCGGGACTGCCGGTGTGCGGCGTCGAGAGCGCCCGCAAGGTGCTCGACCCGCAGTTGCCGCCGCGCAGCATTTAATTCCTTAGCGCCGATGCCGCGTCGAATTTGAAAGCACGGTGCTACAATCGTCCGGCTTTACATATGAGGTCACACGGGATGAGCGTGCAAACTGCCGACTACGTTGACGCCGCCGCGCACTTGCCGCGCGGCTCACGTTCTACGGCGAACTTGACGAACTCTCAGGGGTGGACGACGTTCACGCCGTCGGACGAATTAATCAAGTTGGTCAACGCTCAGCCGTACCGCGTTGACACGAAACAATCCCAGCCGGTGGATGTGACGAACGTGATGTTGGTCGGAGCGCGCGATAAAGTCGAGGCGGCGTTCCAGAAGGCTGGGTGGTCTGACGCCGCGAGCCTCGGCGTCAAGTCAGGCTTGGCGACCTTCGCGGCGATAGTGTTCAAGCAAGGGTACGACCGCTCGCCGTTCTCTGATCTGTACCTCGGTGGGCGTCCCGCCGATCTGACTTTTCAAAAGCAACTCAACACGTTCGCCAAAAGGCACCACATCCGGCTCTGGAAAGTCGGCAGCTATGAGGAGCGAGACGTGTGGCTCGGCGCGGCGACACATGACATTGGGATGGGCATTGACCGCAAGGGCGCGAAGCCGCACTGGTATCACACGGTGGACACGCGGGTAGACGGCGAACGTGCGAAGATAATGGACGACCGGCTGTTCACGGGAGAAGTAAGTGGCTACAGTTTGGTGGAGCGACCCCGGATGCCGAAGCAGAATCTGACGCCGGCGGGAAACAGTCGCGATACCGACGGCAGGATGCTCGTCTTGAACACTCGTTAGGCGGGACGCTAAACGGGCGCGAGCAGAGGCCACCCGATTACGAACCGCTCCGGCTTCGTCGCGTAAATCAATAATTTCTAAACTTGGTTTCTTAGACTGCACCACCGAGTGACGACTTGTTGGACAGCATCTCGACCCTGAGATCAATTCGACGGCTGCGCGAAAATTTATGCTGACGCTATGGACCGTCGTCATTATCGCGGCGAGCGTTTTTGTTGCGGTCGGTCTCCTTCTGATCCTGCGGCATCGCTGGTCGCCGGCGAAGAGGCGGGAGGCCAATGACGCCACCGCCTTCTACATCACCGTCGCCGGCACGATCTACGCTGTCATTCTCGCCTTCATGCTTACGAGCGTGTGGGAAGACTTTCAGGACGCGAGGATTAACGCGGAACAGGAGGCGAACGCGCTCGTCAACGTCTTCCGTCTCGCCGGCGCGCTCCGCGATTCGCAGTGGAGTGAAATTCAAGAGGCGGCGCGCGCATACGCCCAGGTGACAATCGCCGAGGAGTGGTCGGCGATGACGCGCGATGAAGTAAGCCCGCGCGGTGCGGAGGGCGTCGAACGCTTGTGGCGGGCCGCGACACAAATCGAGGTAAGCAGGCCTTCCGAGCAAGTCGTCCTTCAGCAGGTGCTCGCGGAGCTGGCGAAGATGACCGAGCACCGGAGAATCAGACAACTCCAGAGCCAATTCAGGCTGCCGGGTATTCTATGGCTTGTGCTGATCTTCGGGGGTGTGGTAACGATCGCAAACTCTTGCCTGATCGGGGTGGAAGACGCGCGCCTGCACGTGCTCTACATCGTCTCGCTGACCTGCCTCGTGGCGCTTGTGCTGGTGGGGATAGCTCAGATTGACAGGCCTTTCCATGGCACCGTGCGCGTCGCACCGGAAAGCTTTGAAATGGCGCTCGCAACTTTTGATGGGGCAGACGGGAAATGACTGCTTTTCTCGAAGCGGAACAGGAACTATACGCGGAACACACCAAGATACCGACCGGGTGGCGAGTCCGAGTCAGAACCGCCTGCGGTAGCGGGCGGGTTCTTTCGCCGCCGCCGGAGCCAGCTTATGTTTACAAAATCATTCGCAACGTCGCTCGTCATGGCAGCAGCGCTGTTGACCTTCACCTCCGCCCGACAACAAAAGCCGTTGGGCCAGTTTGATGGTCATGGAGATGTGGGCGATCCGGCCAAGCGCGGTTCTGTTGCTTACGACGCCGGAAAGCAGACTTATACCATCACCGGCTCGGGCACGAACATGTGGGCGAATCGTGATGAGTTCCAGTTCGTGTGGAAGCGCATGAAGGGGAACTTCATTCTGCGCACGAGAGCGGAATTCATCGGCAAAGGCGTCGAGCCGCATCGCAAAATCGGCTGGGTCGTGCGCCCCAATCTGGACGCGGACGCGCCTCACGTCAACGCCACCGTTCACGGAGACGGACTCACTTCGTTGCAATTCCGGCGCGCGAAGGGCGGCGCAACGGAAGAAAAGAACTTCACGGCCAGCGGCCCTGACGTCGTCCAACTCGAGCGAAAAGGCGGAACCTACGTCATGTCCGTCGCCAAGTTCGGCGAGACGTTCACGACACAGGAAGTTTCCGATGTCGCGCTCGGCGATGAAGTTTACGTCGGCCTCTACGTCTGCTCGCATAACAAAGATGTCTACGAGAAGGCGGTGTTTCGTGGCGTCGAGATCGTCGTGCCGGCCAGAGACAATTTCGTACCGTACCGCGAATACATTGGCAGCAATCTGGAAATCTTAGACCTCACCACCAAAGAGCGCGAGGTCGTCTATCGTGTTAGAGATTCGCTGCAAGCGCCCAACTGGACGCACGACGGCAAGGCTTTAATCTACAACCATAATGGTTTGCTCTACCGCTTCGACTTAGCGAAAAGAACACCGACGCTCCTCGATACCGGCGAGGTGAAGAGGAACAACAACGACCACGTTATCTCGTTCGACGGCAAGACGCTGGGCATCAGTAGTTCGAGTCAGGAAGACGGCAATGTTTCGATGATCTACACGGTTCCCGTCACCGGTGGCAAACCTACAAAGGTGACGGCGAAAGGCCCATCGTATTTACACGGCTGGTCGCCGGACGGCAAATTCCTAATCTACACGGGGCAGCGCGAAAAGGAACTCGACATTTACAAAATCCCGGTCAAGGGCGGCGAAGAGATTCGTCTGACGACAACGGCGGGTGTGGACGACGGGTCGGAATATACGCCCGACGGCAAGCACATCTACTTCAATTCCTTTCGCTCCGGCACGATGCAAATCTGGCGCATGACGCCCGATGGCGGCGAGCAGACACAAATCACGAACGACGAATACAACAATTGGTTTCCGCACATCTCGCCCGACGGTAAATGGATCGTCTTTATCACCTTCCCCAAAGATATTGCGCCGGGCGATCATCCCTTCTATAAGCATGTCTATTTGCGCCTCATACCAATCGGCGGGGGAGCGCCCAAAGTAATCGCCTACCTCTACGGCGGTCAGGGCACGATAAACGTCCCGTCGTGGTCGCCAGACAGTAAGAAGATTGCGTTTGTAAGCAACACGGACATGAAGCAGTAAGTACAGCGTGAGAGAGCGGCGGTTATCGCCTAATGGCATTAAGTTAAGAGCATTGGCGGCGGAGTCGCGAGGCCACTTGGTAAATACCTTCGCGCGTCTTTTCTTTTCCGGAACCTAATGAAGATTTCGCTCTTGATGGAGGTGTGTTATGCAGCGATTCTTTAACTCCGCGTCGGCGATGGCCGCATCCCTACTGATCATTTTCCTTTGCGTATCGAACGATGCGTCCGCTGTCGCCAACCCCGCACGCCCACAACAACGCTTCGCGGCGGAGCTGTTGCCGCAGCCTCGATTCGCCGACCCGGATCGCGCACGCAAACTCGCGGCGGCGTTCCCCGAAATCGAGCGCCTCTTCGTTGATCGGGTCGAGCGTCAGCATATTCCCGGTGCCGTGATGGGCGTCATCATTGACGGCGAATTGGTTTGGGTAAAGACCGCCGGCGTCAGTGATGTCAAGAGCCGTGCCCCCATCACTCCCGATACCGTCTTCCGCATCGCTTCAATGACGAAGAGTTTCACGGCGATGGCGATCCTGAAGCTACGCGATGAAGGAAAATTGTCGCTCGACGATCCTGTGTCGCGCTACGTTCCGGCGCTAATCCGTCTGCCGTACCCGACGAAAGATTCGCCGGCGCTCACGATCCGTCATCTGCTCACACACTCCGAAGGTTTCCCGGAAGACAATCCGTGGGGCGACCGGCAACTAGCCCAGAGCGATGAGACGATGAGCGCATGGATGCGTGCGGGCATTCCATTCTCGAACGCACCGGGCGTGGCTTACGAGTATTCAAACTACGGCTTTGCGATCCTCGGTCAGATCGTCGCCCGTGCTTCCGGCAGGCCATACGCCGACTACGTGCGCGACGGGATATTGATTCCCCTTGGCATGCGTGCGTCCACTTTCGAGGCGTCGGATGTGCCGCGCGACCGAATCGCGCTCGGGCACCGCTGGGAGGATGACACTTGGAAGAGTGAGCCGGCGCTCGCGCACGGCTCGTTCGGCGCGATGGGCGGTCTCTGGACATCGGCGCGCGATCTCGCGCGCTACGTCGCGTTCCTCATGTCCGCCTTCCCGCCGCGCGACGAAGCTGAGACAGTCCCCGTGAGAAGAAGCGGCGCGCGCGAGATGCAACAGGCGTCGCGGGGGCAGACAGCGTTTGCTCTCCGCAGCACCATAGACGCTCCGCTTCAGTTAAGCGCCGCCGCTTATGGCTATGGCCTCGGGGTCTCGCAGGATTGCCGCTTCACCCACGTCGTCGGACACGGCGGGGGGTTGCCCGGATATGGGTCACTCATGCGCTGGTGGCCGGAGCACGGCGTCGGCCTCATCGCGATGGGGAATGTAACTTACGCGGGGTTCGGCGGATTGTTCAACGACACGGCAAACGCGCTGCATCTCACCGGCGCGATGCAGCCACGGATCGTGCAGCCGTCCCGCGCGCTCCTGTCTGCCCAGAAGGACGTTTCGCCGTTGATTGCGCAATGGGATAACACTCTCGCATCAAGGATCGCAGCCTAAAATCTTTTCCTGGACGAATCGGCGGAGCGACGCGCCGCGCGCCT
>JBPCPQ010000162.1:0-4858 GCA_050999015.1 Pyrinomonadaceae bacterium
GAAATGTTCCCGGCGCGCTTTATAGAAAAACCGTCTGTGCTTAAGCGGTGATTACATCGCTCTTAATACTACATTGAGCGTTACTTTTCCAGAGCGAGCGGGGAGATGCTCAAGCGCTCCGGCACGGCGGCCTTAATTCCGCCCCGCGCTTTCGTGTTATACTCCGGCGCGTTCACAACCGGATTTCCTATCAAAATTGACGAATTATTTTCAGGAGGACTTTAAGAGTCATGGCTACTGAAATTACTGCGCAGGATATGAAAAGCGCGGAGACTCCGCTCGGACGCATCGAAGAATTGTTAGGCGCAGATGCCCGCCCGCTGCTCGATTACACGTCTAAAACGATCCCGAAAGACCAGTTGCAAATCCCCGGCCCCGACTTTGTTGACCGTGTGTGGTCGGCTTCGGATCGCAGCCCGCGCGTGCTGCGCTCGTTGCAGACGCTCTTCGGCTCGGGGCGTTTGGCGGGCACCGGCTATCTTTCGATTCTTCCGGTTGATCAGGGCATCGAGCATTCCGCCGGTTCGTCGTTCGCGCCCAACCCGCAATACTTCGACCCAGAAAACATCGTGCGGCTCGCAATTGAAGGCGGGTGCAACGCGGTGGCTTCGACGTTCGGCGTGCTCGGCGTGGTCGCCCGCCGCTACGCGCACAAAATCCCGTTCGTCGTGAAGATCAATCACAACGAACTTCTGACCTACCCGAACAAGTTCGATCAGGTGCTCTTCGGCACCGTTGAGGGGGCGCACGACATGGGCGCGGTCGCCATCGGCGCGACAATTTACTTCGGCTCCGACGAGTCAACGCGCCAGATTACGGAAATCAGCGAGGCCTTCGCCTACGCGCACGAGTTGGGGATGGCGACGATTTTGTGGTGCTACCTACGCAACTCGCAATTCAAGACCGAGGCAGGCGACATGCACACCTCCGCCGATCTGACGGGGCAGGCAAACCACCTCGGCGTAACAATTCAGGCCGACATCATCAAGCAGAAACTGCCCGAACGAAACGGCGGCTACAACACCCTGAATCTCGCGGCCAACAGCACATACGGCAAGACGAGCAAGAAGATTTATGAGGAACTGACGACCGACAATCCGATTGACCTCGTGCGCTATCAAGTGGCGAACTGTTACATGGGGCGGTGCGGTTTAATCAATTCGGGCGGCGAATCGAAGGGAACGACCGATTTGCAGGACGCGGTGCGCACCGCCGTCATCAACAAGCGCGGCGGCGGAATGGGCCTAATCTCCGGGCGCAAGGCTTTCCAGCGCCCGATGGATGAAGGCGCGCAGCTTCTGAATATGATTCAGGACGTATACCTTGCCGAAGAAATTACCGTTGCCTGATCTTCATGATTTAACACGTCGGAACTTGCGGGGCTGCGCGCCTTCAGTGCGCGACGCAGCCCTTTTCTTCAATGGGTAATTGCGTTGACAGCCGGACTCGAGCAAACGCAAAACTCTGACGCTGAACTCATCCACGCCATCGCGCGCGGAGACGAGCAATCTTTCGCCTCCCTGTACGACCGATATAGTCCCATCCTTTTAGGCTTCCTGCTGCGTATATTAAATAACCGTGCCGAGGCGGAGGACGTGTTGCAGGAAGTCTTCCTGCAAGTTTGGCAGCGAGCCTCGGATTTCGACGACACGCGCGGACGTCCCTTTACATGGCTCGTAACCCTCGCGCGCAGCCGGGCAATTGATCGCCTGCGCGCGCTCGGCTCTCGCGGCCGCGTCGCGCAGGAAGCCGCCTCGCGCGACGTGGCACCGACCATACGCAATGCGTCGGACGACGCGATTCAATCAGAGCACAGTGAGATCGTGCGCCGTGCGCTCGCCGACATCCCGGAAGATCAGAGGCGGGCGTTGGTGCTCGCCTATTTTGAAGGACTCACGCAGTCGGAAATCGCGGCCCGACTCGGCGAGCCGCTCGGAACCATTAAGACGCGCGCGCGTTCCGGCCTGAGCAAGCTGCGTCATATTTTGGAGCAGAAGTTAAGTAAGCAGCGTTAAAATTTCTGATGAATCACGAGGAGTACAAAGAATTGCTGGCGCTCGAGGCACTCGGCGCGCTCGACGCGAATGAGCGGGAGACACTTTCCGCGCATCTTGCGACGTGCGCCGAGTGCGCGGCGGAACTTCGTGAATCCCGCGACGCGGCGGCGATGCTTGCCTACACAATCGCGCCCGTCATGCCCTCCGCCAATTTGCGCGCGCGCGTGCTCGAAGCCGTCAGGGTTGGCGCGGGCGGTTCGACCATCGGCGAACCGCCGCGCGAAGCGACGCGAACGAATCGGAGCGAATCAGACGGAGCGCCCACGAACGTCCTGCCGCTCGTGCCGAAGAAACCTGCGACCGAAGGTTTTATGGCGCGCGGGAAACCGTTCGCGTTCGGCGCTATTGCCGCCGGGCTGGTGATCGCCGCGCTCGTCGCCGCGCTCGCCGTCCTCTGGAAGCGCAACGGCGACGCGCGCCGGGAACTCGCACGCGCCACAAACACCTTACGAGAATCTCAGGCGGAACAATCGCGCCTCGCGGAGCGTCTCAGCCAAACGCAGACGGAGTTGGCGGGCGCACGCGAGACGGGGACGCCGTCCGCAACGCCCGCGCCAAGCCCAAGCCCCGACAGCGCACCTCCGCAAACGGATACGAGCGCGGATGCCTCGCGCGCCGCGAATCGCAACAACGAACTCCGCGCGGAACTCGCGCGCGTCGCCGGACGCAACAATGCTCTGCAAGGCGACATCGCCGCCCTCTCGAACCGCAATAACGAAGTGCAAGCGGAGTTGGCGCGCTTCTCGACGCGCGACAGCGAGCGACAGGCCGAGATCACGCGCCTCACTAATCTCAACCGCGAGACGCGGGCGCAACTCGACGCGCTCTCGAACCGCAATCGTGAATTGCAGGCCGAGGTCACGCGCCTCGCCGGGCGCAACAACGAATTGCAGACGCAGGTCGCGCGCTTCTCGACGCAAGCCAGCGAGCTACAATCTGAGGTCGCGCGTTTGACGAGACGCAGCAGCGATTTGCAGAACGAACTGGCACGCCAGCGCGAAGCCGAACCAATCGTCACCGCCCCTGATTCGCGTGTGATCGCGCTCACCGGAACGGGAGTGGCGCCCGGCGCACGTGGCAGACTCGTTTATGACCGGCGCGGCGGGAACGTCATATTCAACGCCTACGATCTGCCGCCCGCCCCGCCCGGCAAAGCCTATCAACTCTGGTTAATCGCCGACGGGAAGCCGCAGTCGGCGGGCGTTTTCACCACTGATGAGGCCGGTCGCGCCGTGTTGCGCGGCCAAGTCCCGGCAGGCGGACGCCGGGCTTCCGCCTTCGCCGTCACCCTCGAACCCGCAGGCGGTTCGAGCGCGCCCACCGGCGATAAATATCTACTCGGCAAAGCCTCTTAATATCTCGCGCCAAAATCTCGTGTCGTGAATCCCTAGTCATTTCTGCACTACTATCCTGAACAATTTCTTGCGACGCCTTACCATGCGTCGGACGGTAAACTCCGTTTGAAATGCCCCCCACCTTCCGTATACGACATGCTTGTGCGCCCCACCGCTCGCATTGAAAATGTCATAAAAAGAAATCCAAACGACGCCGCGATTCCGTACTTCTTCTGACTAGAAGAAACCAAATCTCTGGCGGGCGAAAACATTTTGCGAGCGGTATCTGGAACTTAGAAGCCATTCGGCGTTTGCTGTCAGCAGCCCTTTTTGCGGAAGTTCTACCGGTTTTCTAAAGTCAATTTCCCTTCGGGTAACTCTGTCGTTACGCATGATGAGCAACGGCTCGGACATCTGTGTCTCGCCACAGGAGTAGGTAAAATGCCCTGTATGAATCACATTAAACCTCGCACCCTTTGTGTCGTCAGCGCCGCGCTAGCAAGCCTGTTAATCACGGCTCCGTTTTCCGTTCGCTCATCGTCGCCCGATGTCGCGCAATCGCCGGCGTCCGCGAGTCGTGCCGGCGGAATCACGCGACGCGGCGCGGCTAAACATAAGTCAGCTACGTCTCACTCCTTCGCAAATGCTTCTGCCGTTCTTCAGCCTGCGCTGCAAACATCAACGCCGCGCACGAACGGGAAAATCGCTTTCGCGAGTGACCGTAATAACGACAACTTTGAAATTTATGTGACGAGTGCGACGGGCGGCGACGCGACGCGACTGACCACCAACGCGGCGGAAGATTTCGACCCGACGTGGTCGCCCGACGGCACGAAGATCGCCTTCGTCAGCGACCGTAGCGGCACCAACCTCGACATCTATGTGATGAATGCCGACGGCAGCGACGTCAGGCAAATCACCAGCGACACGATTGACCAATACGACCCCGCGTGGTCGCCCGATGGATCGAAGATCGCGTTCGCGGGCGCAATCGGTAACACCGGCGAACTTTACGTCGTCGGCGCGGCGGGCGGCACTCCGGCGCGTCTCACCTCCGACGGTGCCGACGACGCTTTCCCGGCGTGGTCACCCGACAGTCAGCAGCTTACGTTCAGCAGCAACCGCGACGGTTTGACGGATGACAATTACGAAATCTATTCAATCAGCGCGGGCGGCGGCACACCGAAGAGACTGACGAATGATGCGTCTGATGATGCTTATCCGGCATGGTCGCCGGACGGCCAGCAGATCGCTTTCGTCAGCGACCGCAACGACCAGAACTACGAGATCTTTTTGATGAACGCCGCCGACGGAAGCGGCGTGACGAGGCTTACCACCAACCCGAAGGAAGACATTGCGCCGGCGTGGTCGCCGGACGGCACCAAGATCGTCTTCATGGTCGGCGACTTCAATCCGGTCTCACAAGACATCGTCAACAGCGACATCTACACGATGGGCAAAGACGGC
>JBPCPQ010000164.1:0-6693 GCA_050999015.1 Pyrinomonadaceae bacterium
CGGGGTTGGCGGACTCCTACATCGGACTGACGTTCTACAATTTTGCCGCCCCCAACGAAACGATGCCGAAGGCGAAAGAGGCTGCAATGCGTGCGCTTGCGATAGATAATAGGCTCGCCCAAGCGCACGCCTCGCTGGCTCACATCCTGATGAATTACGATTGGAATTGGTCGGAGGCGGAGAAAGAGTTCAAGCTCAGTATAGAACTCAACCCGGATTATGCGACGGCTCGTCAGTGGTACGCCGTCCATTATTTGACTGCTCAGGGACGGCTCGAAGAAGCTCTACAAGAAATGAAACGGGCCTTGGAGCTTGAGCCGACGTCGCTCGTAATGAATACGTTTACGGGGGCGACTCTCTACTTCGCGGGGCGCTATGACGAGGCCATAGAGCAATGCCGCAAGACGATAGAGATGGATCCGAACTTCGCCGTCGCGCACTGGCACCTTGGGCTGGCTTACGAGCAAAAGGGGATGTTTGACGACGCCATCGCAGAGTTTCAAAAGGCAACCACCCTATCGGGAGGTAGTCCGCTAATGAAAGCGGCTCTGGGCCACGCCTATGCGAGGTCTAACAGAAAAGATGAAGCAACAATAATACTTGATGAGTTAAAGGAGCTTTCAAAGCGCCGCTATGTGTCGTCGTATGAAGTGGCAGCAATCTATGCCGCACTCGGCGACAATGAGCAGGTATTTCAATTGTTGGAAAAAGCATACACGGAGCATTGCTTCCACCTGGTTTATCTCAACGTGTGGCCCCAGTTCAGTACTGTCAGTTCCGAACCGAGATTTCAAGATTTAGCGCAGCGCATCGGCCTTGCGCGGTGACTAATTGGTTAACCGCGCCACGCGGCGGAGTGTTCATCTCCGCCGCCTCGCGCTTCCGATGAGGAGAATTTATGAAACGAACTCTCTTGATCGTCGCATCATTAGCTGCGTCCGTTCTCGCAGCCGTTCTCTGCCATGCTCCCTCCGCCAGAGCGCAAGAGGCACACCAGCATCAACACGACCCGTCAGAAAAGCTGGGGCGGGTCAACTTCAGCGTCTCCTGCAACCCCCATGCCCAGAGGCAATTCAATCGCGCGGTCGCATGGCTTCATTCTTTCGAGTATGAAGAGGCCGAAAAGGTGTTCACCGAAGTTACCGTCACTGACCCGCGATGCGGCATGGGTTATTGGGGCGTTGCGATGAGTAACTATCATCCCATCTGGGCGCCGCCGACCACGGCAGAGTTGCAGAAGGGATCGAGCGCCATCGAAAAGGCGAAAGCTGTCGGCGCACGCACCCGACGCGAGCGAGATTACATCGCGGCGATAGAGGTTTTTTACAAAGACGCTGACAAACTCGATCATCGGACGCGCACGCTCGCTTACAGCGAAGCGATGGAGCAGCTTTACCGGCGTAATCCGACAGATCGTGAGGCGGGCGTCCTCTACGCGCTGACGCTCGTCGCAAAGGGGATGATGGCGAGCGACAAGAGCTATACAAACGAAAAGAAAGCCGCCCAGATTTTAAATCGCGTTCTGGCGCGTGAGCCGCAGCATCCCGGTGTCACCCACTACCTCATTCACGGCTACGACTACCCGGCGCTGGCGCAACTTGCGTTGCCCGCTGCGCGGAGCTATGCGAAGATCGCTCCCGCGTCGGCCCACGCACAGCACATGCCTTCACACATTTTCACGCGGCTCGGTTTGTGGCAGGAAGCGATAGGATCAAATCTCGACGCCCGGGCATCGGCGAAGGCTCACGCCGTCAGAAATCGTTTGCCCGGCGCGTGGGATGAGCAGCTTCACGCGATGGACTATCTGGCTTATGCCTACCTGCAGGGCGCGCAGGACAAACAGGCCTGGGGCGTGCTCGATGAGTTGAACAGGATTCGGAAAGTTGATCCGCCGAATTTCAAAGTGGCCTACGCCTTCACGGCCATCCCCGCGCGCTATGCGCTCGAACGACGACAATGGAATGAAGCCGCCAAATTGCCACTGCATCCGGGCACTATGGAGACGTTCCCGTGGGAGAGCTTCCGTTGGGCCGAAGCCCAAATCCGCTTCGCGCGTGCGATTGGGGCCGCGCGAACCGGCGATGCGGCATCGGCGCGTCAGGAGGTCGAGAAATTAGCTGAGATTCGTCAGACGCTCGCCGAAGTCAAAGGCGGTTACGATTGGGGCAAACAAGTTGACATCAAGCGTCAGATTGCGGCGGCTTGGCTGGCGCACGCCGAGGGCAAGCAGGAAGAAGCGCTCCGGCTGATGCGCGCGGCGGCGGAGTTGGATGATGCCACTGAAAAACATCCCGTGACGCCCGGGGCGATTCTTCCGGCGCGCGAGCAATTCGGTGAGCTACTGCTGGAGCTGAAGCAACCAGCGGCGGCCTTGCAGGAGTTCGAGACTTCGCTTCGCAGCGCGCCCAATCGGTTCAACGGGCTTTATGGCGCGGCGCGTGCGGCCAAACTCGCGGCAGATCAAAAGACCGCAAAGACTTATTACATGAAGCTCGTGGCGCTGTGCCGCCAAGCCGATAGCAACAGGCCCGAGATTGAGGAGGCGAGAGCGTTCCTCGCCGGCGTGAACGTAAAAGATTCCGCGAGCACACGGTAGATGATGCCCGCACCGCTTATCCTTGACGTTGGGAGCCTATATGCCAGTCGTGGCAAATTATTTGTATGAGTGACTTGAATCATCTTTTGGAGAAGAACCGGGCTTGGGCAGCGCAGATTAAAGATCATGACCCGACGTTCTTTCAGGAACTATCGCATCAGCAATCACCTGGATACCTTTGGATCGGTTGTTCTGATAGCCGTGTCCCGTCCACCCAGCTTGTCGGTCTTCAGCCGGGAGAGATGTTCGTTCACCGCAATGTGGCGAACGTCGTCGTCCATACCGACCTGAATTGTTTATCCGTGATCCAATTCGCAGTCGAGGTTCTTAAGGTTAAGCATATCATCGTCTGCGGCCACTACGGTTGCGGCGGAGTGCAAGCTGCTCTCTCCAATGGCAAGTTGGGTTTGATTGATAACTGGCTGCGTCATGTGCAGGACGTGGTGCAGAAACATGAATGTTTGGTTTCTGAGTTTGACGACGAAGCACGACGCGCCCGCAGGCTTTGTGAGCTTAATGTGATCGAGCAGGTGGTTAATGTGTGTCAGACAACGATTATGGAGCAGGCGTGGGAGAACGGGCAGGAGTTGACCGTGCACGGATGGATTTACGGCTTGGAAGATGGATTAGTGCGCGACCTTAACATAAGTATTTCCAGCCGGAGTGATGTGTCAGGATGCTATCAAGCTGCCATCGCCGCAGTACGATCTACCTAGCAAGCGGGCAGCCGGACGCGCTACGACGCTGCTTTCCATCCCCCGGAAACTTACCGCGCCGGTTAACCCGGGCACTGCTCAAAATTGCATCAGCGGCACGCGCTCATAATGAGCAACGTGCGCTGATTCTTTTGGACAGCCGAGCCGCAATCGTTTGTGTCCGGGTGAATGCTGTTTGTTGCACCGAAAGTTAAAGCCGCTTCGTTAAAATCCGCCGGTAGTCGAGCGCTTTAAGTAACTCCGCGTTCGGTATGTCGGTTGCAACCAGCGGCCGCATGAGTTGCGTCCCTTCAAAAAGCCGACCCTCCTTCACCGCCGACCGGACGACCCCGCCTGACTTCCCACGCGGCTCACCTCCTTTTCTCACGCCGCAACTCTTCTACCGCCGCCTCGCGTGTAAATTGATCGGCCATCGAGTGAGCCATCTTTTCTCCGCGACAAAAGGCGCGAACCGAAATTGCGTCTGCGGCGTCAGCTTTCTCGCGGAGAACGAATCAGAGACGCGCGTCAGACACCACGTCCCGTGTTTTCTAGGCGGGCACAGCTACATCAAAATGTGCGAGCGCGACGGGCACCGCGAGTACGTGTGCGTTCAGTGCGGCCATCCTCTGCTGTTCGCCACACGAACGAGCGCATACGCGCGAAAAGAGACGTTCCGAAAGAAAGTCCGCTACCTGTGCAATCTGTTGGGCCATCGTGTGCATAGAGTTGCTGAGCGGGACGGCCTCGTGGAATACGCCTGCGATTGCGGCCACTCATTCCTCAAGCGTCGGCAGGTTGAAGACAAGATCACGCACCCGCTGGTTTGTCTCTTCTCCGGCCACTTCATCCGATTCGTTACGCGGCGCGCGGGTTACAGTGAGTATCTCTGCCGCAACTGCGGCCACACGTTTTGTTTTATTTGAGACTCGATGTGGCGTGAGTGCTTTTCTTTAACGGTGCGCTAGAGAATCTCCCGAGAGCAGACGACGTTTGCCTCTAAACGGTCGGTAAACTCATTCGTTACCCTCGCCTACAAATGCTTCGTCTCACTTTTAATCAGGTACTCGGCCTGCTCCTGAACCTTGCGATACTCCGTCACCGTCAACTTTTTCCACGTGTACCACGATGCGGCGGCGAACGTGAGGAAAGCGAGTGTGCCGAAGAGAGATAAGCTCGGCGTCAACGAAGAATCGGGAAGTCTCGTCCACAGAAAGATGTTGAGGGAGATTGCGATCAGCACCGAGTTGAGAGTCCACCCGCGACAGATGCGCAGACGGCTCCTGCCGTATTCGAGAAGATCGGAAAGGCGCTCCGAACGTGTCAGGATGTGCCGTCGCGCGGCGTGGTAATCGTCAACGTCGGGGAAGCGATTTTTGCGCAGCTTGTCATTCCATAAGCTTTCAAAGACGGAATCGGCGATGCGGTCGGAAACGATTCCGAGAACATACACAATTGAGAGCAGCGGAACGAGCGCGCCGGTCGAGAACACTTTCTCAACTGGCATCCACTGCCAGCCGGCCACACTCAGCACGAGCAACACGACCCACGCGAGCGCGCCGACGCCGATTACAATCAACTCGACGAAGAGATTAGTGGTGCTCATGGCGAATCGCGTGAGGGTTACAGCAGCACGATGGAATCGTTGGAAGACTGGGCGCGACGCGGCGGCGACGAAGAAGGCGCGGGCGTATGTTCCACGCGCGGGCACACAAGGCAGTAGGAGCCGGCGCGCTCTTTGCGATCATCACAGTCGTTGCAGTGAAGGGCTTCGCCGGCTTGTCGTAGGGCGTCGAGGAGCGGAATGAGAAGCCGCCCGCGCGGGGTCAGCGAGTACTCGACGCGGTGCGGGTTGCCGCCGAGGTCGCGCCGCTCAATCAGCGCGTCGCGCTCCATGTCGCGCAGTCGCCCGACGAGTGTGCGGGTGCTGATCGGATGAAGCGCGGTAATAAGTTCCGTAGTGCGCCGCGCGCCGCGCGCAAGGTCGCGCACTACGAGCAACGTCCACTTATCGCCGACAATCTGCAACGCACCTGTCAGCGGACACCCGTCACCTTCACGTCGTCGCATCGAGCAAGTCGTCCTTTCTTCGCTTTCGATAGGGCGTGCGCTGGAATCCGCGCCCCATAATGGATGCTTCAAAAAATCGGCGCGAGCTTAACACAAACTGACTATTGCGATGCCCGCAAAACTACTCTAAGATACGACCTGAGCTTCAAGTCTGCCCCGCCTTGAAAGTTTTACCGTCCCGGGGCGTTCCCCATCAAGATTGGCCGCGCGGATGTTAACCTGAAATTGTGGCGGAGTCGCCGCGAGGACTTCGAGCGGTATGAAAACAGAACTATCCATTGACGTAAGCACACCCCCGACGGAAGAACAGGCACCTCCGATCATCCTTGTCGCCGACGACGAGCCGGTTAACCTTTCCCTGATAAGGCGGCGGCTGGAGTGGGAAAACTACCAGATCGTCACCGCGCTCGATGGCAGCGAGGCGGTTGAGAAGGCGCAATCTTTCCTGCCCGACCTCATCATTCTCGACGTGATGATGCCGGTGCTTGATGGATTGCAGGCCTGCCGGATGTTGAAAGAAATTCCGGCGACGCGCGAAATCCCCGTCATTTTCCTCTCTGCACTCGACAACACGGATACGAAGATCAACGGCTTTTCGCTCGGCGCGAACGACTACATCAGTAAGCCTTTCAGGGTCGAAGAATTAATCGCGCGCGTGCGCGTCGCGATCCGCCTGAAGCGTGAGCGCGACGCATTGCGCCACAGTGCCGAAGAATCGCGGCAGCGGGCCGAGGCGGCGCGCGAGATGTCCATGTCCGACGCGCTGACCGGATTAAGGAACCGCTTCGGGTTGCAGCGTGCGCTCCAGCGCGAGTTCAGTGAGGCGCGTCGCTACACTCGTCCGCTCTCCTGCCTGATGATTGACATTGACCACTTCAAAGAAATCAATGACACCTACGGGCACGCCGCCGGCGACGCGGCGCTGATGCAGGCGGCGCGCATTCTGATCGAGGCCGTGCGCGGCTCCGACGTGGTGTGCCGCTACGGCGGCGACGAGTTCATTGTCGTGATGCCAGAAACACCGCTCGACGGGGCTTTCGCGCTCGGCGAGAAAGTTCGTCTCGCGGCCTCGTCCCGACTGTTCGGCGACGGCGCGCGCGTCTTCCCGCTCACTTTCAGTATTGGTGCCGCCGAACTCCTGCTGAACGAATCCGCTCACGACATGCTCGCCCGCGCCGACGGCGCGCTCTACGACGCCAAAGAGGGCGGACGCGACCGCATCGAGTCCGCACGACAGTAAAGAGGGTAAGGGGTAAAGGGTAAAGGGTAAGGGTGAAAGAAGATTTCCCCTTTACCCTTTACCCAAAGTTCTTAAAGAGGTCTATTGATGAG
>JBPCPQ010000450.1:0-5424 GCA_050999015.1 Pyrinomonadaceae bacterium
CAAGTGCGTCGCCCGCAGCAGCGCCCGCCGCCGCACCGCCCGTACCGAACAACGCGGCACCAATAATGCCCGCCGCGAGAATCGGCCCGACGCCGGGCACCAAGAGGCTCGCCGCCACTGCGCCCAAAGTCGCCCCGCCGGCGGCACCCATCGCCCCGCCGACTGCACCGCCCATCGCTTTACCCATTCCCGGCTGTTCAGTCTCAGTCGTCGGAACTTCCGAGACCTCCTGCTCGATTGACGCGTTAGGAGTAAGAAGATTGATGTCCGCCTCCGGCAGCCTTAGTCCGCGAAGATTTGTCATCGCACGCTCGGCGTCGGCGCGTGATTGAAAAATTCCAGTAACAGTTCTCATCCGTAGAAAAATTTAAGCGGGCAACTGAGTTGCTCACGCTCGGGTCGCCTTTCCTCGACCCCTCTTGCAGTTCAAAGTTAGGAATCTATTACTTCGTCAACCAAATTCTAACACGAAGCATTTCTGCGCCAGCGATTCACATCAGGAAGATGCCGTTAGAGCGATTCACTCTCCCCGTCAGTTATCTCAATACTATTCTGCAAACCGCACCTCGAACGATGCGGCTTCCGCCTCGACGAAGCGGATCAATTGTTCCCCTTCCTCAATCAGTGCAGCACGATCCTTCTTGGTCAGTTTGTTGAACGGCTCGATTACGAGCGTCGCCGCGTTTTTACTCTTTTCGATTTTCCACGTGCCGCTCACGAAACCGTCTACGAGAGTGGTTGCCGCGACACGCAAGGCAGGCAGGTAAACCTTCGAGCGATGTTCGTCGGCGATCACGCGGTTTCGCTTGCTGTGCGAAAGGAGCAGGTTGTCGAACTCCGGCAGGAACCGTACCGGCGCGGGCGTATCGTCGTCGGGCAGCGGCAGATTCGGTAGGTCGAACAGTTCGCGCCGCCCTTCGTCGCGGTAGATTTGCAGTTCAGGTCTTAGCTTATCAAACGTGTCTTTCAGTTTCATTCCCAACCACGTCTGCGCATCTGTCACCGAAGCGGGGCCGAACGCCGCCAGATAACGAAACACCAATTCACGCAAATTGTCTTCAGGCGAAATAGCTCGTCCGATCCACGACTCGGCGAGAGCGAATGTTGGCTTGCTTGAGTAGCTCCATCCGCTCGTAGTCGGCACCTGCACGAGAGGAAGTTGCGTCCGCACCGTGTAGCGCAGCGCGCCGACATCGTGGCCCGGCATAAGTTCCGTCACCATCTCGCTGATGTCAGCGAAGGTGCGCGGCTTTTCGTCAATGTAACTCCGCGCCGCCGCGAGGAGCCTATCAACATCAAAGTCTCCCCCGTGCTGTTTGGCGACGGCACTTCCGGCCCCGGTCAACATCGGTTGGAGAGTCGCGCGAAACTGGACGAAATCTTCCGTCGTGAAGAGATGGAGCGTCGCGCGCATCAACGTAGCCTTAATGACTTCCCGGTTCTCGATGGAGCGAGCGAGGTCTTCGCGGTGAAAGCCGCGCAGCCGCGTCCACAATCCGACGTAGGGCGGCGGCGCGAGTTGAGCTTGCATGCCGACCAATCGCTCGATGGCAGCAGGAACAGACAATCCTTCGCGCTCTAAGAGGATTTGACGAGCCAGCGTCGCCCGATTGAGTTCACGAAGACTTAAAATGCGAACCGACATTTATTCCTTCCTACTTCCATACGATGCATCCGGGTATGCAGGCAGCGCGCGTTGATTAAGCTTCATGTCTGAGGTCGTCACGCTCCGTCGAACGAGCAATACGATTGAGCCTGCGGCGGGAGACGTGCTAAAGTGATTTTGCTTTCATCTGACGTTATGTCCACACGGAGGCCCGGCGCATGATCGAAATCGTTGATAAACATTGGCCGATGTCAGTCGGGGACGGTAAGGCGACGCGCAAAAAGAAGCCGAAGATTCTCGCCATCACAACCGACTGTTGCACCGGCTGTTCGGGGTCGCCCGCGTGTGTTGAATACTGCCCGATTGAAGCCTGCATGTTCTGGGTGCCGGACGAAGACCACCCGCCGTTCGGGCGCATCGAAGTTGACCCGAACCTTTGCATCGGTTGTCAGAAATGTATTAGCAAAGGCCCCGAAGGCGCGTTCCTCGACGGCTGCCCGTGGGACGCCATTGAGATGGTTCCGACCGAAGATTGGGAAGCCGCGCACGGCGTCACTCTCTCGGATTCCCCGCCCGCACTTACAGCCGGTTAATAAGCAAGAACACTACTGCGCACCGCGCCGCTTGATAGCCTCTGCCGTCAGCATCGCTTGTTGTCTGACGCGCTCAGGCATTCCATCGATTCCCTGAGCGTATCGCTCCACTTCCGCCAACTCCTCTGCGGTGCCGATCAGATACAGCGCGCGTAAAGACTCCCACACACTGTCAGCGTCGGGCGCAAGCTGGAACAATTCGCGCCCCACCTGCACTTGCTCATTCTCCTTTACGAGCGCCCGCGAGATTCTACCCGGCAATGGCGAACGTACTTCTTCGATGCTCGGATCAGTTTTTTTAACCCGCGCGAGCATCGCGTCCCTTTTAACAAAACTTCCTTCCGTCAGAACGGTGAGAGCCGTCCCCTCGGTGCGGCTCACGACGGTATAGGATTGAAGCATCGCGCGTAGCTCAGGACGACACTGTGCGTCACCGAAGCGGACGAGGGCGAGCGCGGCGTTGCGGCGCACAATCGGCTCCGGGTCTTCCAGCAAGCGAAGCAGCGCGTGGCGAAAATCTTCCGACGTGTGTTCCTCGCCCATCACCCACGCGGCGGTCATCCGCACGTCCGCCACGCCGCTCGACGAGACCCGGCTGATTTGCGGATGCCACCGCCGCGCGCTTTCGTCTCCCCGCGCGATTCTTTCGGCGAGTTGCGCGAGCGCGTGCTGAACATGGCGCGGCTTCGTTTCATCGGTTAGGTATTCGTCAATCTCTTCGTCTTTCAGAGGACGCCCGAACCACGTGCCGTACCAGAAAATAAACGGCACGATGATGAACAGCGCCGCGACGACGGCCAAAGGCCACGGCGAACGTCGCCGCCCCACCGGCGCGGCCTCGCGCGAAACGCCCCCGTTTTGAGAACTGCCGCTTTGCATCGGGTTTCAGTTCTCTGACCCCAAGCGCTCTAACTCGCCGGGTAGAGATGATAAAGCATCAGATACACAATCACGCCGGTGATTGAGACGTAGAGCCACAGCGGGAAAGTCCAACGTGCGATTCTCCGGTGACGGAAGTATTCGCCTTTCGCCGCGCGCGCGAGGGTAATGAGAATGAGCGGAACGATGATAATTGCAAGTACGACGTGCGTCGCTAGGATAGTATAGTAGACAGGCCGGATGATTCCCTGCCCGGTAAAGGGCGTCGCCAGATGCGTGTAATGATAAATCAAATAAGAAATCAGAAACGCGATGGAGACGACGAACGCCGAGATCATGCACGCCAGATGCGCCGTGATTTTTTGCCGCCTGATAAAAAAATAGCCAGCGACGAGAAAGACTCCGCTGGTCATGTTTAAGACTGCATTCAAATGCGGTAAGACCGAATTGTTCATCATACCGAACAGATTAAAGCCTTTCCCTTCCGGCTTCAAACATCAGTCTCACTTCTTTCGCTCTGCTCGCCGACAATGTCTCGCGCCTCATCCGTCAGCGCGTAGAAATCGTTGCCGCGCTCTTCGAGTAGTCCGGCGGCGACCAAGTTCTCGACGGCGTGAAACACTTCGGTGCGCGCGACGGGATCGTTACTGTCGCCGGCCTCGAACAATTCGTGGAGGTCGAGCATCTCACGTTCCCACTCGCCGAACAGTCGCAGGACACGCAACTCCTTTTCGTCCAACTCGCGCATCGCATACCTCTCTGCAATTCCTCACTCTTCCGTGTTCATTCATGCGCCGCTTTTCTTCGGCGGGTGGGTGGGTTTCAGTGCGGGCTTCCTCTCGCTCATCTTTTCGTAGCCGCATCTTTCACACTGCCAGAGAGGAAAGACCGCGTCCGGGTCGGCGGCGCTTTGATAAACGGCGCGATCCGACGGGATGATCTTGCCGCCGCAGTTGGGGCACGCCCGCCCGCGAATGCTCTGCTTTTCTATGTCGAGAGGCTGGGTGTCTTCTGTCATTAGATTTTGAAGGGAGATTGCTTTTCGGAATGCTGCTCGGAGTTCAAAGTTGGAGTCAGCAGTTTTTCACTCGTCTTTCTCGCCCGAGCTTCGGTGCCGAAAGGCGATGATAAAGACCGAACAGAAAATCGTCGCGGGCGGAATGAGCAACACGAGGATGGCGAGGTTGAGCGTTCTCGCGGTCGCGGCGGCCCCGTCCGAATTTGACAGCGCCGTTTTACACAACGCGCATTGAGCCGCAACGTCAGTCGAGCCGACGAGCAACGTCAGCCCCACGCCCGCCGCAAGAATCAGGGCCAGACTTAAAACCCTAGTGCGTTTCACCATGACTTTCCGTGGACTCGACGGTGCTCGCCTGCGTCGAGCGCAAATTGAGCGAACGATTGCTGTCGGGGAAGAAAATGAACAACAGGCAAATGCACACGACGAGAATCGGAATCAGCGTCAGCACAAGGCTCAGGCGCTCGAAGCGAAGGTGCATAAAGTAGGCCACGATCATCGCCGCTTTGATGAGCGATAAGCCGATCAAAATAGTCAGCATAATAAGCAGCGGGACTTGGAAGTAAGCCAGCACAACTTCGATAAGAGTTAATACCAGCAATCCTCCGAGCACCGACAGGAAAAGCTTGGTGCTGCCTTCAAAGTGAATGTCTTCTTCAAATACCTCCGCCGTGCCGCCCGCGCTGAGAAACTTCGTGTGCCAGCCGCGCTCGTAAGCCATCAGCGCCGGGCTGACCATAAAGATGCCGGCCAACATCAGACAAACAGCGATCAGAAACAAATTATCAATCGTCAGAAAACTTCCGGCCATCCCCGCGCTCCGCACCGCGAGCGCAAGGAAGCCGAGCGCGAAGAGCACGCAGATGATGTTGAGAACAATGTCCGTCTGACCCAGTAGATTCCGCACCGGACTGAATTTGCGACCAAACGCCGATCCGCCACTGGCGCGCGGTGCTTGTCCTGCACGGCGGTGCGCTTCAACGTCCGCGTCGAAGGGTCGCATCGAAGTGGCGATCAGTTGCGAAACGTCGGTTGATGTCTGCTGTTTTTCCATCTGCGTTTCAAGCCTCTAAGTTTTGTCCATTCTTTCCTGACACTACTCGGCGTGAACCGACATTAGGTAAATCAATGGGAAGACGAACATCCACACGAGATCAACGAAGTGCCAGTAGAGGCCGCTGATTTCCACGTCTTCATGTCTGACGCGCCGGATTCTGAAGGCGATCCATCCGAGGTAAAGAACACCGGTCAGGACGTGGAACATGTGCAGACCTGTAATCGCAAAGAAACTCGCGCCGAAGAGGGGCGGTGCTTTCGGCCACTCCTTC
>JBPCPQ010000106.1:0-6655 GCA_050999015.1 Pyrinomonadaceae bacterium
CATCACGACGGAGGAGCAAATTTTCTACCCGGCGGTCAAGGCTAGACGGACCGAAGACATCCTGCTCGAATCACTGGAAGAGCATTTGTCACTCAAGCGCTTGCTCGCCGACTTAATCACCTTGGACTCATCGGAGCAGACTTTTGAACCGAAGTTCAAAGTGTTGAAGGAACAGGCTGAGCATCATCACGAAGAAGAGGAAGAGCATCTCTTCCCAAAGGTGAAAAGGATTCTCGATGTGGCGCAGCTCGAATCGCTAGGTACAGAGATAGCGGCGTCTCAGAGTGAGCTAAAAGCGCGTGACAAGCCGCGCGAGATGGTCATCACACAAACGGGGGCGGCCGCCCATCTCGAATAAAGGACGCTGTGTCGTACTTCCCCTTCCTGATCTTCTGCGCTACTCAATCCCGCTCAGTGGGATTGCTACGTTGCTGAAATTCTTGAACCCAAGCATCGGCGGACGCGGGACGCCGTCCCGGGCGCGCAATATGGCGGGCGGGCGACCCCTCTACCGCAGCGGATAAGGCGCGAGCGGTAGAGAGGTCATCTCCATCTGCTTGTAAGGCAGGAAAATATCCCCCGCTACGCTTTGGCGCCAACTTCCACGTGCCCGCGAATGAACGCCGCCGCTTGCTGTAGCGCGTCGTGTGCTTCGGGGACAATCCCGTCCAGCATCTGCCAGCAATGCACCACATCGTCGTAAATTTTCAGATGACTGATGCCCTTAGTTTCTTGAACTTTATCATGCACCCGGCGCGAATCATCTAACAGCAACTCCGTCGAGCCGACCTGCAAAAGAAGCGGCGGCAATCCGCTCAAGTCGGCGTGCGCCGGCGACGCGTACGGATCAAACGGAGAGGCGCCGCCGAGATAGGCGGCGGCGAACTCGGCGATGTTCTCGGCGTGGAACATCGCGCACCGTCCGTCGTTGGAGCGGACGGACGCACCCGTCCCGGCGAGGTCTGTCCACGCCGAGAAACACACCGCGCACGCCGGGAGCGGCAACCCCGAGTCGCGCGCCCGCAAGAGCAGCCCTAATAAGAGCCCGCCGCCCGCCGAATCACCGGCCAGAGAAATCGCGCTCGCAAGAAGCCCTTGCCCGAGCAGCCATTGGTAAGCTGCAACCGCATCGTCGAGTGCCGCCGGGAAGCGATGTTCGGGAGCGAGGCGGTAGTCGAGACTGAAAACGCGGCAACCGCTCAGACGCGCGAGAGCGGCAGTAATCGGGCGGTGCGTGGCGGCGGAGCAAGAGACGTAACCACCCCCGTGCAGATACAAAACTACTCCGTGATTCAAATCTTTAGGCTCGACCCACTCGCCGCACACGCCTTCTTCCCGAACCGCCGACAAGCGTAGCCCGAGAGACCGAATCCGTTGAAACAATGTGGGTGAACCGAAGAGACGACGCGCCCTGCCAGCGACTGCCCGCTCGTCCCCCCACTTTCGTCGTCGGACGAGCAATCGGACACTCGCATTCAGACAGCGTGCTTGCCAGCTAGACATAATCCGAGGCTCAGGCAAACCAGTAGAAATCGGAAATACTGCAAATAATTTTTCGGTCACACGTGGTGGACTTGAGAGTTTTTTGCACCACACCCTTTCGTTTTTGGTCAACCAAGCGACTCTTAACGAGTCGGAGTCAGCCCGCGACCATTGAGAAGTTCTGCCGCCCTGTCAATCTGCCCGGCTAAACGCCGGATCATCTGTGCTACTGTTTCGATCTGCGCTCCCGCTTCCTGCCAGTTTCGTTGCTCGATGGCTTCTCGGACGCCGGGCAGCGTCTTGACGCCGTAACCCGTATAAAAGCCCGGCGCGTAGATTTGATGGCGGAACCAAGGACGTCTCGGTAATCCTTCGCTGCTCGTCATCGCACGCTCTGTCCCGATTAAAACTCCGTCCAGTGCTCTTAGAACGGCGACGGGAAGTTCACGTCTGCTCGCGGTTAACTCGCGCGTTGCCGCGTCGTAGTTTCGCGCGCTCTCTTGCAAGCGCAGAAGTGAGTTTTGCAGAGGCGCGAAGTTCAAGTATGGGACCGGCGCGTCGGGTTTGGGTACGACGAATGTTTCAGTCGGGTCGGCGATAATTTCCAGTCTTCGTTCCTCGATCAATCTGGTGCGTTGACGGGTTTCTTCGCGCATGTCGTCGGGGAGTCGGGTGATTTCCCGGATGTATCTTTCTACCGTCTCGGAGAGATTCATAAACTCAAACGGCAGTACGTCGGCGTTGGCGAAACGCAGGACGGCGCGTCCGCCGGTTTGAGCTAGAGCGATTCCATAATCGAAGTTCGGATCGCCGAAGCGCGTAAAATGCTCGAACGAATCATAGTTCGAGTGGTAAGAACCGCCGCCGTCTTCACCGCCATAGCCGATATTCAAGGAGGCGATTCCGAGATGCTGCAAGAAAGGCGTGTAATCGGAACCGGAACCGAGCGCCCCGATGCGCAAATCCGCGCGCGCTCTGGCTTCGCGCCGTTCATCGGCACTCCCGCCCCGCGCCATTCGCAAAGCGCGCAAACGTTCGGCGACGGAAATTTTTCTTTGCGGATCGATCACGTCGCGCGCGATTTCATTGACAAATCTTTCGAGTGTGTGCGAACCGCCGACGCTCAAGAATCCTCGCCCGTTTGAATCAGAGTTGATATAAATCGCGGCGTGTCGTCGCAACTCTTCCGCGTGCGCTTCGACCCACTCAGTCGAACCGAGCAATCCCGGCTCTTCGGCATCCCACGCCGCATAAATTATCGTGCGTCGCGGTCGTTGGCCTGATCTGGCAAGTTCGCCGACGGCACGTGCTTCTTCCATCAACGCGACCATGCCGCTCAAAGGGTCGTCCGCGCCGAAGACCCACGCATCGTGATGATTGCCACGCACGACCCACTGATCGGGGCGTTCGCTTCCCTGAAGTCGCGCGATTACGTCATAGGCAGTGACAATTCTCCAATCGAATTCGAGTCTCAGATGCACAATCGCCGGGCCGGGGCCTGTGTGATATGTGAGGGGGAGCGCGCCGCGCCATTCTTGGGGCGCGACCGGGCCGCCAAGTTGGCGAAGAAGCGGCAATGCATCGCCATATGAAATTGGAAGCACCGGAATCCTTGTGATCGTCGGAGCTTCTTCGCGCGTGAGACGGCGGGCATCCGGGGTTGCACCGACGCCGGGCGTGAGCGGGTCGCCGGGAAACAAAGGCATGTCGGCGACCGAACCGCGCTGTGCGCCCGACTCATTGCGCCACGCGCCGCGCGGGTAAACGTCGCCTTGATAATAACCGTCGTCGCGCGGGTCGGAATAGATAAGGCACCCGATTGCGCCGCGCTCCGCTGCGACCTTCGGCTTGATGCCGCGCCACGACCCCCCGTAGCGCGCGATCACAATCTTCCCGCGCACATCAATTCCCCGCTCGGCGAGCTGATCGTAGTCTCTCGGCAAACCATAATTGACATAGACAAGTTGGCCGGTTACATCACCGTCCCGGGAATATGCGTTGTAAATCGGTAATCCTTCCGTCGTCTGGCTCGATGTCGCATCTCCGGTGACGGGCGGCTCCGTCAGACGAGCGGTGAACGGTTCGGGCGCGGTCATTTCAAGCAGTCGCGTTCGCGGCGTCGGAAACAGAACTTGAAATTCTTCGATGTTCGTTTCGTAGCCCCACGAGCGAAACTGCCCGGCGATAAATTCCGCGTTCTCCCGACCGAACGGCGAGCCGACGTGATGCGGGCGCGCCGACATGCGCCGCATCCATTCGCGCAAATTTTCCCGGCGAAGAAGTGAATCGAATCTGGCTTCAAGCTCTCGCTCGCGCGCGATGGTGGCGGCACGGCTGAAACCGAGAAGCGGTGTCTCACTCTGCACTGTGCGATTAGTGGAGACAGTTGTTCCTTGAGCGGCGACGCTAGAGATAAAGGTAGAGATAACGGCGCACGACAAAACCAAAGCGACGAGGGCGCGGGCAGGGTCGAGTTTCATGACTGTCTCCAAATCGGTTCCTTAATGACTCTGCTACTCATACCAACTCGAACGTAGCTACCTGATACTTTTCGACAATGAAGCTGCCGAACATCGGCGGTAAGTAGCAGCCTACGTCCTTCACCTTTTGGATTCAACCCGATTCGCGCTCGGCTTCATCGCTTTGTTCGGCGGCGCCCGGCGTCAATATCCGCGCCACCGCATGCTCCGCGTGGATTTTCGTTGTATCCAAGAACGGGGCCCCGCTCCCGGTGGCGCCGCGCAGGATCAGCGGCAGTTCCCTCCCGCCCAAGATCAGGCCTTTCCGGGGCGATGCCGCCGATGATCCCGATGGTCTTCACCATATACTCCCCAACAATACAATGCTAAACACTCTAGAGCCGCGAACGCCACGCTTCAGATGCGGCACAAGAGCGGAACGATTGGCACTCATCAGCAATCGCGGCGTTCGGCGGCTCCTGAGATTGAAGTATTGCGTCTAAGCGATCTGCTTTACGGTCGGAGTAAAAACATCTATTCGCAAACGATGTTCTTCATCAACGAGTTGAATCAGGATTCTTCCCCGCCCACGATGCGGGTGGAAATGCTTAATCAAGAAATCCTCACTCAGGGACGGACGCAGACTGGATAATCCTTCCACGACCACGTCAATATCGTTGAGACGTTCCTTTTCTCTTCGCACACCATTTCCCAGCAAATGCCAGCTCGTGGCTACGCTGCCGGTGACGACAACCGGCTCTTCAAAGTGTCGCGCTAGTTTTGAATGGGAGCCCCAGAATCTGGTGATGTCCTCGCTCGCAGGAAATACCTCGTGGAGGAAGTCAGCACTTGTCCCGGTAATCTGATTTCTACTCATAAGTAGCGAAGCAAACGATTCACCAGCCACAACTCGCCTCGATTCGCTCATCTGCGTCGGAGTTCGATGACAGTGACGGAGTGAGCGGGCAGCGCCACACGTTGTAGATTGTTCTTCGCGTCTCCCAAATCAGCGGTCGTGACAGTCACCGCTTCAGGTTGCTCAGGCGTGTTAGCTGCCGCCAAATCCCTCGCGCTTAGACGCCGCACGATGCCGCCCTCACGAAAGCCGCCGTCGCGCACGACGATGTTCGCTATGATCTCTTGATCGAGACTGCGATTAACGATGTAGAGGCGCAGTGTGTGCGCGTCGGCGGAGAGCAACGCGAGCGAATCTATGTGCGGTACGTTCGGTATTTCGGGCGCGCGGCGGTTGCCATCGTGGACGTCATAGCCCGAAGAAACTAAGCGGATCGGAAGCAATCGCGCGCCAACCATATCTGAGTAGAGGCGGAGCACGTGGTACGACGGGGTGAGAAAGACGCGCCCGCGTTGGCGGTGAATGCCGGCGAACTGCACGAGGTTAGACATGTTGGAGACGGGAACGAAATCGGCGCGGCGGATCAGCATGTGGAAAAACGCCGCCGCGTTGACTGCGCCGCCGAGATTCGTAAAGCGCGGGTCACTGTCACGCGGACTCCAGAATTGCCACTCGGTGAAGGCGAGTTTCGCCCGCCCGCGCGTGCGCGGATCACTTTCGAGTTGCGCGCGCATCTCGTCGAGCTTGCGCCCCACGCCGACGGGAACGGCGAGGTCCGCCGCGTGTGTGAAAGGGTTGTCCGCGTTCGGTCGTCGCTGCTCGCCGGGTTGCATCCCGATGACGAGGTGCGTCGAGATGAGATCGAGTTCGGCGCCCGCTTGCTTCATGAGTTCGCCGTTCCACTCGCGGTAGAAATCTACGTCGGCTCCGGTTGCGATGAAGCGCACCGTCGGATCAACTCGGCGCATCGCACGGACGAACTCCATGTAGCGGCGCGCGTTCGATTCGGGAGTCTGCCAGCCGATCTGAAAGTCGCCCCACAGTTCGTTGCCAATCTCCCAGTAGCGCACATTGTATGGCTCGCGGTGTCCGTTCGCTGCGCGCATCGCTCCGTACTTCGTCGTCGGAGCGCCGTTGCAGTATTGGAGCCACGCGGCGGCTTCGTCCGCCGTGCCGCTGCCGGCGTTGACGGATATTTGCGGCTCGGCTCCGATGAGGCGACAGAGGCGGATAAATTCGTCCGTGCCGAAATGGTTGTACTCGGGTAGTCCCCACGATTGATTGAGAATCGTGCGCCGCTTCTCAGGGTCGCCGACGCCGTCCATCCAATGGTAGCCGCTGACGAAGTTGCCGCCGAAGCGCAGCAGCGGCGTCCTTATCGCGCGCGCCGCCGCGATCACTTCCGGGTCGAAGCCTTCGATTGCGTCCGAAGGGGAGAGCAGCACGTTATCAACGAGCACGCGGCGTTCGTCGTCGACCGCAATGCAGAAGTCAATCTTTTCGAGCGACGCGAGCTTATTCACCGGAACATCAAACGAAAATTTATGTCGCGACCACACGGCGTGAGGTGTTTCATCGCTCGCCATAGCCTGTGACGAGAGTTGTGGCGAGCCGTCATGAAGAACAGTTTCCGCGATGATCTCGTCGGGCTTATCGCGACGGCGGAGGCTCAGGCTCAAGAGCCGCACGCGACCGCTGACCGGGCGGGCGTCTGAACTGATGAGTTTTGTCCACAGACTGCCTTCATAACGTAGCGTGCGATGAACGGGCAGATAGATGCCTTGCCTGATCCCGACCTCGCGCTCGCGCAATCCCATGATGAGCATCGAACGATACGAGTTCGACGCGTCGCCGTCAC
>JBPCPQ010000036.1:0-13619 GCA_050999015.1 Pyrinomonadaceae bacterium
GAGGCGCTCTACGAGACGATCATTGATCGCGTCAACACCACCTCGACCGTCTGGCTCGGCAGCACCGTCGCGTGCGCGCAGTGCCACAATCACAAGTACGACCCGTTCACGCAGAAAGAGTTTTTCCAACTCTATGCCTTCTTCGGCAGCCCCGATTACAAAATGCAGGGCAACGCCAGCATTTCCGAAGAGAAACTGGTTGAGCCGATCTTAGAGATGCCGACACCCGAACAAGCGGCGACTCGTAAGGAACTGGAGGCAGAGTTGAGTAAACTCGGGGAGACGCTGAAGGCGCAGACTCCCGAATTATCAGCGGCGCAAAGCGCTTGGGAGCGCGAGGTGGCGTCGGCACACGAGCAATGGACGATGCTCGAACCGGCGCGCGTTTCCTCGACGGGCGGTTCGACGCTTACACCGTCGCCTGACAAGTCTGTGCTCGTCGGCGGAACGAATCCTTTCAAAGACACCTACATCTTTGAATCGAAAAGCGACTCGAAGAACATCACCGCCGTGCGTCTCGAAGTTCTGCCCGACGAGAGTCTGCCGCGCGGCGGCCCCGGACGCGACACCTACGGGAATTTCGAGTTGAGCGCGTTCGGCGTCGAAATCGCCCCGACCGGAGATGCGTCGAAATTCGAGACGCTCTTATTTAGAGAGGCAATCGGCGACGACGGGCGCGGCGGCATGGAGGCGAAGAATTTAGTTCCGCACGGATCGAAGTATGAGCCGAAGGGTTGGGAGATTGACGCGACGCGAGAAGAGACGCGCCTCGCCCGCCAAGCCGTCTTTGTCGCGGACAAGCCTTTCGGGTTTGCGAGCGGAACGAATATCAAGATCAACCTGAAGCACGAGGCCCCGGACGGAAAGCAGGGACTCGGTCGTTTTCGCCTGTCAGTGACGACGGCTCCGAATCCGGCGACAATCGTTAACATCCCGGCGAAATTGCGCCCGCTCCTCGATGTCCCGGTTGAGCGACGAAGCGACAAACAGAAAGCTCAACTGAGTGATTTCTACCGCACCGTCGCGCCGTCGTTGAAAGCGATGCGGGATCGCATCGCCGCGATTCAGGATTCACTAAAAAAACTCGGCATCGTCTCGACGCTGGTGATGAGCGAGCGCCCGTCTTATGAGCGGCCTTCGACTAACCTGCGCGTCCGGGGCGGCTTTCTAAATCTCGGCGAGAAAGTCTACGCCAACGTCCCCGCCGTTCTGCATTCGCTTCCTGAAAAAGAATTACCGAACCGGCTCGGCTTCGCGCGCTGGCTCGTTGACGAAAACAATCCGCTCGTTGCGCGCGTCGCGGTGAATCGTTTCTGGGAGCAATTCTTCGGGCGCGGGATTGTTGAGACGAGCGAAGACTTCGGCGCACAGGGCGAACGGCCGACGCACCCGGACTTGCTTGACTGGCTGGCGACGGAATTTGTCGGGCGGAAGTGGAGCATCAAGGCGATCAACCGTTTGATTGTCACCTCGGCGGCTTACCGTCAGTCGTCGAAAGTCTCTAGTGCCGTGCTGGAACGCGACCCTTACAACAAGCTGCTCGCACGCGGGGCGCGCGTGCGTTTGGAGGGCGAGATGATCCGCGACGTGGCGCTCGCGGCGAGTGGGCTGCTGAGCCGCAAGATCGGCGGGCCGAGCGTCTTTCCGTTTCAACCCGAAGGCATCTGGTCAATTCCTTACAACGATGACAAGTGGCAGATGAGCGAAGGCGAAGACCGCTTCCGGCGCGGCCTTTACACCTTTTGGCGGCGCACCTCGCCGTATCCTTCGCTGATGAACTTCGACGCGACGAGCCGCGAGTTCTGCACCGTCCGGCGCGTCCGCACGAACACGCCGTTGCAGGCGCTCTCAACTTTGAACGACCCGGCGTACTTCGAGATGGCGCGTGCTCTCGCCGAGCGCGTCATCAGGGAAGCCGCACCCGACTTGCGTGAGCGAATCGTTTACGGATTCCGCCTATGCGTTTCGCGCCGGCCCAATGAAGCGGAGGTCGCGCAAATAATCGCGCTCTACAACGAACAGCTTCAACATTTCACGAGAGAGGCGCGGGCGGCGGAGAAAGTCGTGAAGGTGTCTGACGCGATTGAAGGAAAAGTTTCCGCGACTGAACGTGCGGCGTGGACGATGATCGCCAACGTCCTTCTGAATCTCGACGAGACGGTGACGAAAGAGTAAACGGTTATGAACGACGTGAAAGATACAGAACTGCAAGCGGTGACGCGCCGCCACTTCTTCAGGCAGAGCGGCTTCGGCATCGGCGCGCTTGCCTTGTCCTCGCTTCTCAACGAGAAGCTGTTCGCACAAGGCTTGGGTCATCCGGTGAGCACGCAAGCGAAGCCTGAGAAGAAAGGCGCGCAGGCGGAGGCGACGAGACTGCCGCACTTCGCGCCGAGGGCGAAGAACGTCATCTTTCTCTTTATGGCCGGCGCTCCGTCGCAACTCGATTTGCTCGACTATAAGCCGAAGCTTCAGCAGTACGACGGCCAGCCGTGCCCGGAAGACTTAATCAAGGGCGAGCGGTTCGCGTTTATCAAAGGCGTGCCCAAACTGCTCGGCACGCCGCACGCATTCGCGCGGCACGGACAATCCGGCGCGGAAATCTCTTCGCTGCTGCCGCACCTCGCCGAGATTGCGGACGACGTGGCGATTTTGAAATCAGTCCACACGTCGCAGTTCAACCACGCGCCGGCGCAAGTTTTTATGAACACCGGCCACCAGATCGTGGGCCGTCCGAGTTTGGGGTCGTGGATGACTTACGGACTCGGCAGCAGCAACAGTGATTTGCCGGGCTTCGTGGTTTTGTTGTCGGGGAAGAATCAACCGGACGGTGGCAAGTCGTGTTGGGGTAGCGGATTTTTGCCGACGCTTTATCAGGGCGTCGAGTTTCGCTCGAAGGGTGACCCCGTCTTGTTCATCTCGAACCCCGAAGGCGTCAATGCCGAAGCGCGGCGCGGGTCGCTCGACGCTCTACAGAAATTAAATCAAATTCGTCTTGAAGAAATTGGCGACCCCGAAATTACGACGCGCATCGCTTCTTACGAGATGGCCTACCGGATGCAGACGAGCGTCCCTGATTTGACGGACGTCTCGAAGGAGCCGCAAGCGATTCATGAGATGTACGGGACTGAGCCGGGTAAAGCGTCGTTCGCCAACAACTGCCTGCTCGCCCGCCGCCTCGTCGAGCGCGGGATTCGCTTCGTGCAGCTTTATCATCGCGGGTGGGACACGCATGGATCGAGCGGCGGCGAAGACATCGTGAACTCGCTCGGTCGTCTGTGCCGCGAAACGGATCGCGCCGCCGCCGCGTTAGTGAAAGACCTCAAGCAGCGCGGCCTGCTCGATTCGACGCTCGTTGTGTGGGGCGGAGAGTTCGGGCGGACGCCGATGAACGAGGGTCGCGGCGGCTCGAAATTCTTAGGGCGCGACCACCATCCGAGGGCGTTCTCGATGTGGATGGCCGGGGGCGGCATCAAGCCCGGCGTGACCGTCGGCCAGACGGATGATCTCGGCTACAACATCGTCCAAGACCCCGTCCACGTCCACGATCTTCACGCCACGATGCTGCACTTGATGGGCTTGGACCACACTCGCTTGACCTTCAAGTTTCAGGGACGCGAGTTTCGCCTCACCGACGTTCACGGGAACATTGTGCAAAAGCTTCTCGCATAGTTTGAGGAGTTCCGAAGTTACGCCTTCAAGCGTGATGATTCGTCGGTCGCAGTTCACGCCTGAAGGCGTAACTTCGGAACCAGAGCCGCCTAACTTATGAAGTTTTTTTAGTAAGGTTAATAGGTAAGAGGACAAGACGAGGCGCGGGTATTTATTGTCACCCGGAGCGCCCCAGCTCAGGAACCCCAAGTCTTGTTCTCAACGCGCTTCAAGTGTTCCCGGTAGCGCCAGTCCTGCCAGCGATATATCAGACCGAGCGGGCGTTGAGTTTTATGCGCGCCGCGCAACACGTCCAGCCGCAATTGGCAGTAGTACCGTAGGAACGAAATCACGTCCAGCGACAGGACTTCCGACCAATTCGGCCAAGTCCTTTTACTGGCAATTGAGGCCACCCCGGAACGCACAGAGGCCACATCGGAACGTATGGATGCGGAGACCGGCTCTAACATCTCTCTGATCTCGCGTGCTTTCTCTGAAACTGCGTTGAAGCTCACTTTGAAATCCGTTTCTGCACGACCGCGACGCCCGTAATCAAGCCAACTCCATGCGCCACTTTGATAACCTGTCTTGCTCATAACTACCTTTCAACCTGTTTATCGAGCGATGAGCGTGCCGTACCAACGCCAAAACTTTCAAACAGGCAATTCAATTAGAAGTGGGAGTTTAACTCGAAGGGAAAACGTTAATAGTTGCAGACTTCCAATAATTGCCTTCTATAATTGTTACAGAGCGGCGAGGCTTCCGTGATGTCCAAGCCGGGGTTTGACGCATTCGCCCACGCACCGGTGAGCTTTTCTCATGGGTCAGTGCAATGCCGGTCTGTCGCGATTCGCGTCCCGACAATTAGTTGACACATCTCCGACAGGTGTTTTATTTCTACGTCTGCGGTTTACTCACGGTCTTCACTCTTTCGCGGGTATATCTTTTCACGGCGTTGATTCACAGCCGAATCTTTAGCGGTCGCCGAAGAATTGAGTGCCTTCGCACCGGCTTCGCTTCACAGCAGGCGTTTCTCGACAACTCTCAGGCCGGGGCACCTTCCACCCCGCGTAATGGAGAAATGATTATGAAACGACACGCCGTAGTTGCCCTCACGCTTCTGATCTTCTCGCTCAACTTTTCAATCGGAGCGGCGTCCGCCAAAGACAAGTGGACGCGCGTGCGCTCCAAGAATTTCACGCTTGTCGGAAATGCCGGCGAGCGCGACATTCGCAAGGTCGCACTGCGCCTTGAGCAATTCCGCGACGTTTTCTCGCGTCTGTTGACCAAAGCGCAACTCACCTCGCCGGTGCCGACGACCGTCGTCGTTTTCAAAAGCGACGGATATTACAAACCCTTCAAGCCGCTCTATCGGGGAAAGCCGATGGAAGTCGCCGGTTATTTCCAGTCGGGGCCTGATGTTAATTACATCACGCTGACGACCGAAGCGCGCGCCGAGAATCCTTACGGGATTATTTTTCATGAATTCGTCCACATGCTCGTCGGCAACACCGTCACCCGCGCACCCATCTGGTTCAACGAGGGACTCGCCGAGTACTACAGCACGTTCGACATCTCCGACGACGATAAGAAGGTGACGCTCGGCAAGCCCATCGCCCATCACGTCTTTCAACTCCGCGAAAAATTCATGCCGTTGCAGGACTTGTTCGCCGTCGGCCACGATTCACCGGCTTATAATGAACGAGACAAGCGCGGGATTTTCTACGCCGAGTCGTGGGCGCTGATGCATTATCTGATCCTCGGCAACAAGGGCGCGCGACTCGATCAACTTGGCAGATTTATCAACAGCCTCTCGACCAGGCAATCCGTCGAAGACAGCTTCCGGGGGGCTTTTCAGACGGACTTTGCGACGATGCAGAAGGAATTGCAAAGATACGTACAGAACAGTTCATACCCGATACAACAAATCACGTTCAGCCAGAAGGTCGAATTCGATGCTGAGATGGCGAGCGAAGAAATCAGCGAGGCCGAGGCGAATTCTTACCTCGGCGATTTGCTGCTGCACATCCGCCGCCTCGACGCCGCCGAGGCGCGACTCAAGCAGGCCCTCGCCCTCGACGACAAGCTCGCGTCGGCGCACGCCTCGCTTGGCATGCTCCGCGTTCGGCAGAACAATTTCGCCGAGGCGCGACAACATCTCGAACGCGCCGTCGCCGCCGATTCACGAAATCATCTCGCTCATTACTACTACGCCCTCGCCCTCAGCCGCGACGGCGCGGGCGGCCAACTCGTCGCGGGCTATCCGGCGGATGACGCCCGCGTGATGCGCGCCGAATTGAGGAAGGCTATCGAGCTTGCGCCGAACTTCCCGGAATCATACCGGCTCCTCGCCTTCGTCAATCTCGTGACCGGCGAGCAACTGGACGAATCAATCACGATGCTCCGGCAGGCGCTCAAGCTCGCGCCCTCGCGGCACGACTTCCTCTACATCCTCGCGCAGATTTATCTTCGCAAACAGCAGTTCAAAGAAGCGCGCGCCGTGCTTCAATCGGTAATCCGCAACAGCGCCGAGCCGCAGCTTCGCACGCAGGCCGAATCGCTTCACAGCAGCATCGTGATGATGGAAGCTCAGGAAGCGCACTTCAAGTCCCAGCAGGAAGAACTCGCAAAAGAGGACGGCAACGCAGGGCGGCGGGAAGCGACTTCCGCCGGAACTGCGGAATTGTCCACCGAATCTTTCAAACCGACTTTGAAAAGGCGCGTCGCGGGCGAGCGCGTGCGCGGCACGCTCGTCCGGGTAGAATGTCCCAATCAGGGCGTGGTGCTACACGTCAAATCGGGCGAGCGCGTGTTCAAGCTGCACAATGCTGCTTTCGAGAACATTCAATTCACCTCCTATACTCCCGATGTCGGCGGTGAAATCAGTTGCGGCGCGCGGATGTCTGCCCGGCACGTCGTCGTCACTTACCGCGCGGCGATGCCGAAAGCGGGCGCTAAGTTTGACGGCGAAGCATTAGTAGTAGATTTCGTGCCGGAGGATTTGGAAGTTGAAAACTAAGATGTGCTGTTGGTGTCGCATGTGCGACGCCCGGAAACAAAGAACATGCTGACGGCTGATATAGACTTCAATAAAAAGAACGAGCTACGAATGACGCAAATGACACCAATGAAATATATGACCGGGAAGTTATGTCACCGAATTCATTGCTCTCGTTGCTCCGCGTGACGGGTGTCAAGGAATTGATTCGTGTTATTCGTGTCATTCGTGGCTGAATGTTTTTCTTACAATCTATAACTACTTTCTGAGGAGCTTCGGATGAAAAAATTTTCTATCTGGGTGTTGGCAATTGTCGTCGCGTTCACCGCCGTCGCGTGGACTTCCACCGCGCGTACACGTAAGTCGTCGCCACAGCAGCCCGCCGAGACGTTCCCGACCATCGGCAAGATCATCCGCCAAGACCCGCGCTTTGATGAACTGATTGGCGTTGACGCGCAACTCGAAGTTTTGGCTTCGGGGTTCGAGTGGTCGGAGGGGCCGGTGTGGATTAAAGACGGAGGCCACCTGCTCTTCTCCGACATTCCGCGCAACGTCGTGATGCGATGGAAAGAAAGCGACGGCCTTTCTCAATTCATGAAGCCGTCGGGCTACACCGGCGTCGGCGACTACGGGCGCGAGCCGGGCAGCAACGGGTTGACGCTCGACCGGGAAGGTCGTCTGGTGATGTGCGAGCACGGCGACCGCCGCATCTCGCGTCTTGAGCCGACGGGCGGTAAACGGACGCTTGTTGACAACTATCAAGGCAAACGACTCAATTCACCGAACGATGTGGTTTTCAAATCGAACGGCGATTTGTACTTCACCGACCCGCCTTACGGCTTGCCGAAAAACTACGACGACCCGCGCCGCGAGTTGGACTTCTGCGGCGTCTATCGTCTGTCGCGCGACGGGCAGTTGACGCTTCTGACGAAAGAGATGACGCGCCCGAACGGCCTCGCCTTTTCCCCGGACGAGAAGACTTTATACGTCGCGCAGTCCGACCCAGCGCGCGCCGTATGGATGGCCTTTCCCGTGAAAGTTGACGGCACGCTCGCAACGGGCAAAGTTTTTTTCGACGCCACGCCACTCGTCGGCAAGATGCCGGGACTGCCCGACGGATTGAAAGTTGACCGGGCCGGCAACATCTTTGCGACCGGCCCCGGCGGAGTTCATGTCTTCGCTCCCGACGGGCGCCCGCTCGGACGCATCGAGACGGGGCAGGCGACGGCTAACTGCGCATGGGGTGATGACGGCACGACGCTGTACATCACGGCTGATAGTTATCTGTGTCGCATCAAGACACGGACGAAGGGACACGGCTGGTAGCGGCAGATGGTTGTGATTCGTCGCCGTTCCTTTCGAGCCGATTATACGAACCAACAAGTGCCGTCGCCCGCCCGCAAGGTTTACTACGCACCTCTGTAATTTGACGACTCCTCGTGCGGCTACATCAACAACTCAGGTTCTTCAGAAAGATTGCTTCCACCATCGTTCTGGAAATCTTCCGGGAGGTTATCCAGCGCTCTTAGCACAGCCTCCTTCGGGAAGACGCCCGGCGATACGTGATGATTGATCCACCCCTCCTCACGCGGGCACTTCTCAAGCAATGCCGTCAATCCCTTTTCCCACGCTTCCTCATAAGTCGAAGCCACCGTCACCGCAGTGCGGAGAGCGACCTCGTGCGCGTGTGGCTCTGACTCTACGTCATGCGCCGGCCGCGTGGCGTAGAGCGCCATGATGTATATTTTTTGATGAGGCATGTTGAGACCATATCAAGCGAGCGAAGTCTGAAGTGCGGAGTCAACACAAGGAATAACTCACGACCTCCGATTCCGAGGCTTCGGACTTTCCTCATGTCATCCGTCACGGCTCAGCTGACAACTCCTGTGAATTGAATGCAGATTATCAGTCTGAACGATCTCATCGTCCAAAGTGACATAAGTTGGCATTTTGACCGACGCTTATATGTGAAGTCTCGTAATTATTGGCGTTTCGTACAGTATTCGTGTGGCACAAGTCTAGCATGTTCCTTCACCGGATAGCGGTATGACACACGCGCCGCTGTAAGGTCAAACCTGTATGACTCGCCAGAACATCACTCCTAAAGCCAAACGTCACAGCCTATATTTCATCGCCGACATGGCGGTCGCAGTCGTTTTGAGCGTGTGTCTACTCGGCGTCGTCATGCTCGCGCACGGCTCGTTTGAGGGAACACTGATTATCGGTGCGGCAATGCTGTGCGTCGCCTCACTGTGCGTTTATTTTTGGCGTCGCTGGGAGCGAACCGAAGTGAGTTGCGAATCAGACATGGCGCGGCTCGGCCAACTGGAGGCGATTGTCGAGGCAACGAGCGACGCGATCATTGGACTCGACACCGACGGAATAATCACGAGTTGGAATCTCGGTGCGCGAAAGATCTACGGCTTCACGGTGCAGATGATGATCGGGCAACACATCTCGACCCTCTTCGCCCCCGAGCACCAGTACGAGCTGCCGAGCATTCTCGACAAAATCTCCGGCGGCATCAGCGTCAATCATTTCGAGACGATGCACGTGAGGCGCAAAGGCGAGATGATAAACGTCTCTCTATCAATCTGCCCGATCATCGGGGCGCGCTCCGTCGTTCAGGGCGTGTCGCTCGTCGCGCGCAACATCACCGAACGCAAACGCTCTGAAGAACTGCTGCACCGGCAGTCGGCGGCGATGAAGGCCTCGATGGACGGCATGGCGATTATCAATCACTGCGGCGATCTGATTTACGTGAACGACGCCTTCTCACACATCTACGGCTACAAAGACCCGCGCGATTTGGTCGGCAAGAGTTGGGAGATATTCTACGAACCGGACGAACTCAGCAAGTTTAAGACCGCATTCATGCCGGCGTGCTGGCGAGACGGCGCGTGGCGGGGCGAATGCACCGGGGTGCGCAGAGATAATTCCGTTTTCCCGCAGGAGCTTTCCATCACGAGCATCACCGGCGGCGGGTTAGTAATGGTCGCTCGTGACATCACCGACCGTCGCCGCGCGGAAGAGGCGCTGCAAAACACGCTGCTCACCGACCCGCTCACCGGCCTCTACACTCGTCGCGGCTTCTTCAACCACGCCGAGCGGCACCTCGCACTCGCGGGCGACACGAAAAAACATCTTCTCCTGTTCATTGACCTCGACGGCCTGAAGACCGTCAACGACCAACTGGGACATCGTGAGGGTGACGCAATGCTGGTGGCGGCGGCCGAGGTCTTGAAGAACAGCACGCGCGAAGGCGACATCGTCGCCCGGCTCGGTGGCGACGAGTTCACCGTGCTGGTCGTTGACCCGCCGGAGGATCATCTGCAAATCGTCGAGCGCATTCAGGGCAGCGCCGCCGAGCGCAACTCACGCGCCGAGACGAGCTGCGCCGTGTCGTTCAGCCTCGGGGCGACGCCCTTCCGCATGAAAGATTATTCCTCGCTCGACGAAGTGCTCGCCATCGCGGACGAGGAAATGTACAAGCAGAAGCGGAGCAAAAAGAAGATGGCGTCGGTGCAGGTCGCGGCATAAGGGCCGTCGCCTAAAACGGCTCAGCCTCTTTAAGCCGTGCCCGGCCAAGTCTTCGTCTCTCCTACTTCGAGCGCCCGCACAAGAATCACAAACGGCTCACTGAATTACGCTCTGCAAGGGTACTTGCGGAGCGTTTTCGTTTTCCCGATTACGTCGGGAAAGCGACGGCGTTCTGGTCAAGCTTCTCGCGCCCTGTGCTCGTGAGGGTTCAGCGACGCTTGTCATGACGACTGATGAAGTAAATCTCACGATCAATATAAATCGAGACATGAGAGATTGGGACATTCCCCTTAACAGATTTTATTTCCCAAAGCACCGAAGGTGCGACATTCAATAGCCCGGCGCACCGCGCCGGGAAAGAGGCCGACGAGATCGGCAAGCCCTGACAGGGCGTCATATGCAGGTCGCATTATTTCGCCCCTTCGGGGCTTTTACCTCCAATACTCCACGTACCCGGCGCGGTGCGCCGGGCTATTGGATAACGTCCTTTCAGGACTTCAAGACAGCGCTTGCGGAATGCGACGAGTAAATGTGACGAGTGTACCAACATTGTAAGTTTCGATTTATGAGTCAGTCGCCCTCTTTGATACTATGTTCTCAGTAGTGAGGATTTCATTCGGGCGAAGAGACTTCTGCTAATACGAAGTAAGTCCGTGAGAATTTCACTCTGAACATCGCACGTCACGCTCAGGCTCGCACCATCAAAAAGACATCCGGGAGAGGGACTCGAACATGGACATAAGACTCCGGCGTTCGGTATTCGCAGCATTGCTCGTGATTTGCCTGACCGGGCTGTTCTCGCCGGCTGGCGCTTCGCTCCTGACGCATGCCGGTCAGACTCAGGCGACGCTCAAGCTCACATCATTGCGCACGGAGCACAGGGAAAACCCGCTCGGCATTGACGCGCGCCGGCCGCGTTTGAGTTGGCAGCTTCAGGCGAACGAGCGCGGCGTCGTCCAGTCGGCCTACCAAGTTCGCGTGGCGCGCGACGAGCGGGATTTACGCGCCGGCAACAAATTGCTGTGGGATTCGGGACGGGTCAGTTCGGACGAATCCATCCATCGCACCTACGACGGCCCGGCGCTCGAATCGGGGCGAAGATATTACTGGCAGGTGCGCGTGTGGGACGCGGGTGGCAAGTCTTCCGAGTGGAGCGCGCCGGCACATTGGGAGACGGGTCTGCTCGACGCGTCGGATTGGCGCGCGAGTTGGATCGAGCCTGACTTACCAGAAGACGTGAAGAAATCAGAACCTGCGCCGATGCTGCGCCGCGAGTTTAAGGTGGGCGGCGGCGTCCAATCGGCGCGCGCGTATGTCACGAGTCACGGCCTCTACGAAATGCATTTAAACGGGCGGCGCATCGGCGATCAGGTCTTCACTCCCGGCTGGACGAGTTATAGGAAGCGTTTGCAGTACCAGACTTACGACGTGACAGAATTACTGAAGAACGGCGCGAACGCCGTCGGCGTGATGCTCGGCGACGGTTGGTATCGCGGCTTTATCGGCTTCTCCGGCCAGCGAAACTTTTACGGCGACAAACTTGCCCTGCTTTGTCAGATCAAAATCACATACAGGGACGGACGCGAAGACATCATCGGTAGCGACGGGAATTGGAAAGCGACGATGAGTCCGATTCTGATGTCCGACATCTACAACGGCGAAACTTACGACGCGCGTTTGGAGAAGGCCGGGTGGTCAACAACTGATTTTGATGACAGCGGGTGGTCGGGCGTCAAGCTCGCCAATCACCGCAAGGATCATTTGGTCGCGCCCGCCGGGCCGCCCGTTCGCAAGATTGAAGAACTCAAGCCGGTGAAAATCATCAAAACACCGGCGGGCGAAACGGTGGTTGATCTCGGACAAAACTTAGTCGGCTGGGTGCGGCTCAACGTGCAGGGCACGGCGGGAACAGTCGTCTCGCTCCACCACGCCGAGGTGCTCGACAAAGCCGGCAACTTTTACACGGAGAATCTGCGCGCCGCCAAACAGACTGTGCAGTACACACTGAAGGGCGGCGGAATGGAAACCTTCGAGCCGCATTTTAGCTTTCAGGGTTTTCGCTACGTCGCCGTCTCCGGTTATCCCGGCGAGCTGACGCCCGATCAGATCACGGGCATCGTCATTCATTCGGACATTCAACCGGCGAGCGAGTTTGAGACTTCGAGCAGACTCGTCAACCAACTTCAGCGCAACATCGTCTGGGGACAAAAAGGTAACTTTCTCGACGTGCCGACCGACTGCCCGCAACGCGACGAGCGCCTCGGTTGGACGGGCGACGCGCAAGTGTTCGCCCGCACCGCCGCCTTCAACATGGACGTGTCCGGCTTCTTCACGAAATGGATGAAGGACGTGGCCGCCGACCAGTTGGAAAACGGCAGCGTCCCGTTCGTCGTCCCCGACGTGCTGAGCGGCCCCGGAAAGCCCGCCGCAGGATCAGCCGCGTGGGCCGACGCCGCTGTGATTATTCCGTGGACGATGTATCTCAGCTACGGCGACAAACGAATCTTGGAAGAGCAGTATCCGAGCATGACGCGCTGGGTTGACTACATGCAAAAGCGGGCGGGCGAAGATTACATCTGGGACGGCGACTTTCACTTCGGCGACTGGCTCGCGTTTGCGACGACGCGCTCCGACTACCCCGGCGCGACGACCGGCAAAGACCTCATCGCCACCGCCTTCTTCGCTCACTCGACCGACCTGCTCAGTCGCACGGCGAAGATTCTCGGAAAGAGTGAGGACGCAGCGCGCTACGCAGCATTAGTCGCAAAAATCAAAGAGGCGTTCCGCCGTGAGTTTGTCACGGAGCGCGGGCGCGTCGGCGAAGACACGCAGACGGCTTACGCGCTCGCACTTCAGTTCGATCTACTGCCAGAAGACTTGCGCCCGGTCGCCGCCGCGCGATTAGCGAAAGAAGTGCGCGAGCGCAAGCACCTCACGACCGGCTTCGTCGGCACGCCGTATCTCTGCCACGTGCTCAGCCGTTACGGTTATCTCGAAGAAGCCTATATGCTCCTCAAGCGCGAAGAGTATCCGTCGTGGCTCTATCCCGTTAAGCAGGGAGCGACCACAATCTGGGAGCGTTGGGACGGCCAGAAGCCCGACGGCTCATTTCAGGATATAGGAATGAACTCGTTCAACCACTATGCCTACGGCGCTATCGGCGAATGGATGTACCGCGTGATGGCCGGGCTGGAGATTGACCCCGACGCGCCCGGCTACAAACATATTCTCATTCAACCGCAGCCCGGCGGCGGCTTCACGAGCGCGCGCGCCGCGCACCAAACAATGTACGGCAAACTGAGTTCGGCGTGGACGATCAAGGACGGTAAATTCGAGCTTGCCGTCGAGATTCCGGCCAACACCCGCGCCACCGTGCGGCTGCCGAAAGCACAACTCGCAAAAGTAATGGAGTCCGAAAAGGCTCTGACCAGCG
>JBPCPQ010000405.1:0-1460 GCA_050999015.1 Pyrinomonadaceae bacterium
CGAACCAGAAATCGGCACCGGGCGGCACGCTGTCTTCCAATGAAGACCCGCGCTTAATCGGGAAGCGCAACATCAACAAAGGCATCATCATTCCGAAGATGGCCGGCTCGCTTGAAAAAGAAGTTGCGATGGGGCGGCAGTACGCGGCGGAAGTCGAGCGTCAGGTGAAACTGGTTGACGACCCAGTGATTACCGAGTACGTCAACCGCGTCGGGCAAAACATTGTGCTCAACTCCGACGCGAAAATCCCCTTCACCATCAAAGTCGTGGATTCTGACGAGGCCAACGCTTTCGCGCTGCCCGGCGGCTTTTTCTACGTCAACAAAGGTTTGATTCTCGCGGCGGACAACGAAGCGGAGATTGCGGGCGTGATGGCGCACGAGACGGCGCACGTCGCCGCGCGTCACACGATGGAGACGATGGCGAAGGCCAACCTCGCGCAGTACGGCATGATCGCCGGCATCCTGCTCGGCGTGCCGCCGATTCTTCTCGACGCCACAAACCTCGGAATGGGACTGGGCTTTTTGAAGTTCAATCGCGGCGCGGAAGAAGAGGCCGACCGCCTCGGCGTGCAGTACCTGTATGCCGCCGGCTACGACCCGAACGCGATGTCCACGATGTTTGAAAAACTGTCGGCGAAGAACAAAAAGAAGCCGGGTTTTCTCTCGAAGCTGTTCTCCACTCACCCGCAATCCGCCGACCGCATGGAAGCTTCGCGCGTACTCGTCGCCCGGTTCCCGGATCGCGAAGAGTATGTCATCAGCACTTCCGAATTTCAGCGCGTCAAGGCGCGTTTGATGAGACTCTCGAATGCTCGCGCGACTACTGTCGGCGACATTTCGGGCGGCGACGACGGAACGCCCGGACGCCCGACGTTGAAGCGTCGCAAGCCGTCGGGTGAGGATTCAACAACAACGACGGGCGATCAAACCCCGGATGAAAATAAGTCGAACGAGCCGCCCAAGCTGAAGCGGAAAACTGATTCGTCAACCTCAACCGAGCAGCCGACCAGCACTCCTTAAGGCGATTTTGATTCGAGCTTTTAGCAGAAGGCCACTTACTCCAGAGCGGATTAGGTGGCCTTCTTGGTTTTCCACCCGCGCTAATGCGCTCGATAACGTGATCCCAAAGAGCGGATTGAGCGGTGTGCGAAGCAGCGACACACTGATGCTCAGCAGACGGTACTCGATCGTGGGATGGCGTTGCTTCAACCCGTCATGCCTGCGGTAGCGGCATTGTATAGCCCCCACTCGTGAATGCGGAGTTGAGGTCGGGGCCGGTCGCCGCCGTGTTCCGCCAATAACTGACCCATTACAACTTTCGTTTTCAACAACTTGACAATTTTCCGGGCATTTTTGTATTCTAGCCGTTCGCGTTTTAGACGCTTCTTTCCAAGAGAGTTATCTATGTCAACATACTTTCCGAGCGGGTCAGGACTCGCAGAAAATCGTAAGTGGTAC
>JBPCPQ010000043.1:0-3102 GCA_050999015.1 Pyrinomonadaceae bacterium
CATCCAGTTTTCAAACGTGATGGAGGCCAGCCTCACGGGCGCGGGGTTCGAGGTGACGAAGGTGACGCCGGAGCGCCAGCCGATTAGCAATGTGAGCGAGACGGTCTGGAAGTGGGATGTCAGGGCGATGATGCCCGGCAGACAGCGCCTCAATTTAACGATGAACGCGATTCTCAGCGTTGACGGTAGCGAGCAGGTACGCACGATTCGCACCTTCAAAAAAGAGGTCGTGATTGAAGTCTCGTGGCGTCGTCGCGTGATGGACTTCGGCGCAAACAACTGGCAGTGGCTGTGGGCGGCACTTGGCATCCCCGCCGCGACTTGGTTCTGGAGCCGTAGGAGGAAGCAGGTTAAGCAGGACGGCGAAGGCGAGGGAGAAGTTGTCAGACGTAAGAGACGTTTAAGTATGCGAAGGAGAGTGAAACATAAAGACTAACGCTATGCTGCTCTGAATGCAGACCCGTTGGTTTTTGCCGATGCCGTGTCGCGTTTGCGACGAATGTTATTATTCCTGTGGGGAAATACGAGCCGTATGTAGGGCTTGATTTCGGCGGCGGGAGGGAAAAGAGATTATGAAGAAAAGTTTCAATGCGACAACGTGGCAACAGGGCGAATGGTTTGTCGCACAATGCATCGAGGTTGACGTTGCTTCACAAGGTTTGATCGAAGAAGAGGCGTTGGAGAATTTGCGCGACGCTTTGGAATTACACTTTACTCCGCCGGTTGCCACGGTCGCGCCGCAAGTACATAAGATTGAGGTCGAGGGCGCGGCGTGAGTGCGCTGCCTTACCGCGAGGTGAAGCGCAAATTCGTTTGTCACCGCTTGCCGCCGTTCTTCGTCGCCGCGCCGCGTTCAGTCTAAGGTTTCCCGTTACGGCCTTCACTAATCAAGCGCTCCACCGTGTTAATGAAGATGTTCAGCCGCTCGTCGGTCTCCGCCAATTGCTTGTCGGTGCGGCCTTGAGCCGCCGAGAGTGTGGCGATCTCGCGCTCGTGAATTTCAGAGATGGCGAGCAGCGACCGGATGCTTTCTTCGGTGCGCTCCCACCTCTTTTCGGCGCGGGATTGCGTTTCTTGCAACTCCTGCATCCCAACCGCCAACGTCGCCAAGTGGCCGGCCACTACATCGAACTTTTTATTCACCTCTTCGTCCGGCACTTCTTCCCGCCTTTCTCAGCGCACGCTTTCGAGCTTCTGAAGACGCTCTTCCGCCCGCTACTGCTCCGTGCGGATGTTAAATAAATCGGCATTGAGCATGCGAAAGCCGCGCCGCATCTCGTCCTTGACCTCAAGTATTTCAGCCAGCGCCCGCTCCCAGATCGGCTTTGTGTCGTACTGCTTAGCTTCCAGAGCGGCAAGGCGATTCTCAAAGCCGGTGAACCGAGTTTGTAAATCGGCTAAGGCGGCGAGCACGCGCTCTTCAAAGGAGCGCGCCCCGGTTGTCTGCCCATCCCTCAATTAGCTTTTTAATTGGGAAGTATTGATGCACCCGGCACGACTCGAACGTGCGACCTTCTGATTCGAAGTCAGACGCTCTATCCAACTGAGCTACGGGTGCAGAAACCATTCACCAATGATGTAAGAATCGCACGGGCGCGCGATTAGTGTCCACTCTTCAGTGTTGCCGATGAATCCTTGACGAGTCCTTGCTGAAACTCGTGGCGGACGTAGCGGACGAGTTCATCAATTTGTGCGGGAGTGAGCCGCTTTCCGAAGGCCGGCATCCCTTCGCCACCGTTCGCAATCTGCCTCGCAAATTCTTCGTCAGTGTCTGTGAGGCGTTGGCCGGTTTTGAAACTCGGAACTTCCAACTTCTCACCACCACCTAAGTCCGCAATGCCGCCTTCGCCGTTTTGCTTGTGGCAGTTGACGCACGTCGCATTGAAGGTCGCCCGCGCCGCCGCGAATTCGACCGTCGGCGCGGGCGTTGGCGCCATCGCGGATGGCGACATGGCAGCGGGTTGAAAATTGCCGCTCGCCGTGCGGTTATTTTCAACGGTGCCGGCGCAGGCGGCGGAAAGAATCGTCAGCACGCAAATGATGATGATTGTGTGTTTGATCGGCTTCAAAGTATTTCCTACTCGAAATGATGTTGGACTTATGGCGGACCGGCGGTAAAAACGGCGACAAGTATAGCTCATCAATTACACGCCGATGAAGGCGAGCGCGATTCATCCGTAAGATGAACGCCTCGCCGTGGGCGTGCGGGTTTGCAATCTGTGATGCTTCAAAGCAAAATACTTCTACAAGATTCTGATACGCTTCATGTCACGAGCAGCAGCAATTGCCGGGCTGAATAATTAAACAACACGGAAGAGGGCATTATTCCCAAATGAGCATTGAGAAAGAGCCGATGAATGCCAATCGCGGTTCGTTGCGGTTGGCCGAAAAGGGGGCTTTGGCGATAGAGCAGCCGAAGTCGGCGCTGCCGCGCCAGTTCGTCACGTTTACTTTTTACCGCGCGCGTCCCGAATGGCGCATGCTTTCTGAAAGCGAAAGGGAAGAAGGTAAAAGAGATTACCTCGCGGCGGTCGAAGCGAGCCGTAGTGAGTTGTTAATTAACACTTATTCCATTGTCGGGCTGCGTACTAACGCCGACTTTATGATCTGGCGCATCGGCTACACGCTCGACCCGATTCAAGAGATGGCAGCGCGTCTTAACCGCACTGGCTTGGGCCGCTACCTCGAAGCAACTCAATCTTTTCTCTCGATGACGAAGCGCTCGATGTATATGGACAAAGATAATCCTGAGCACGTCGAAGACCGCCTGCACATCATCCCCGGCAAGTCGAAGTATTTATTTGTCTACCCGTTCGTCAAAACGCGCGACTGGTACACCCGCCCGGTCGAAGAGCGGCAGGAGATGATGGACGAGCACATTCGCGTCGGCTCGAAGTATCACTCCGTCAGACTCCACACGACGTACTCTTTCGGCCTCGACGATCAGGAGTTCGTCGTCGCGTTCGAGACCGACGAGCCGGCGGACTTCCTCGACCTCGTGCAGGAGCTACGCGAAAGCAAGGCCAGCAGTTTCACGCTACGAGACACGCCGATGTACACGTGCCGCCAACTCCCGCTCGCCGAATGTGTGGACGCGCTCGG
>JBPCPQ010000115.1:0-3343 GCA_050999015.1 Pyrinomonadaceae bacterium
GATCCTTACGAGAAATTGAGCGAAGAAGCCGCCACCATTCCTGCGGGCGCGGACGGCGTGATGTGGGCACCGTACTTGATGGGCGAGCGGACGCCGCACCTCGACCCGCACGCGCGCGCCGCGCTCATAGGTCTCGCGGCGAATCACACGCGGGCGCACATCGTCCGCGCGATTCTCGAAGGCGTCGCATTTTCTCTGCGCGACACGTTAACGATTTTTGATGGAATGGAAGTGCCAATCGAAGCGATTCGACTCGGCGGCGGCGGCGCACGTTCTTCAGTGTGGCGACAAATTCAGGCGGATATTTACGGTATGCCGGTGGAGATTGTCGAAGCCGAAGAAGGCGCGGCTTACGGTGCGGCGCTTCTGGCCGGCGTCGGCGCGAACGTGTGGCCGAGCGTTGACGCGGCATGTCAATCAGTGGTGCGCGTCGCAGAACGAGTTGAGCCTGACGCGCAAAGTGTTGAGTTGATGAATCGTCAGTACGAAAGTTTCCGCGCTCTCTATCCGGCGCTGCGCTCGATCAACCGGCGGGTAAAAGATGGGGAAAAGGGGAAAGGGTAAGGGGAAAAATCTGCGCACATGATTATTGTCAAAAATAATCTCATCACCTCTGCGCTCTCTGCGCCTTCTTCTGCGTCCTCTGCGGTTAAATCATCCAACTGCAGAAGACGCAAAGTTTTTCGCAAAGGGCGCAGAGAAAAATCGGTGCGGGAAATCAAATTTCCGAGTACGAAGTCGGGCGCAGGAAGACGCTGCTAATGTTGGTGACAATTTCCGCGTCGGTGAAGCCGGGCGTTGCGCTCATCTTTTTCCATTCCGGGTCGGCGATGAATGTCCCCCAATTCTTGTCGCGCGTTGCCATGTCGGGGAAGGTGAGCATGTAGGTGAGGTTCGGTAATTTCGTTCCGATTAATGTTTCGCCGAAGAAGACGGGCTGCAACCCGGTGCGGCGAAAGAGTGCAGTCTCACCCGTATTGAACATCTCAATCTTCTTACGGCTCGCCGCTTTGTTGTGGCTCTCGTAAGTGCGCAACTCGAAGAGGCGCGGTTTCTTTTCCGCGACGCCCGCCGGGACTTCCAGCTTCGGCATCCCAGAGAAGGCGACCATCAAGGAACTCTCCATTCGCACGTAAGTCGGATCAGTCGCCGGCGCGTTGAGGAACGCCGCGCCCGCTTTCTGATATTCGGCGTCGGCGGCCAAGCGCCCGGCGGCGGTTGCGACTGATTCGAGCGTCTTGTGCGTGAGAAGGACGTAGAGCGTCGGACTATCGGGGCCGATCATGACGTTGAAGAACCCGACGGGGCCGACCCCGGCGCGCTTCATCGCCGGCAGCGCGACTCCGCCGAAGTAGTCGTCCATCATCTTCGTCTTCGCGCCGCGCCGCAGATGGTAAAGCCGCAGCTCGTAGTATTCGCGTTGCGCCGCGTCATCCCTTTGGTTCGCCGCGACAATTTCATTCATACTCGATGCTCCAACCACACACGAAGCCGCCAGCGAAGAGGCGAGAAAGTTTCTTCTTTTCATAAAAGTCTTCAACAGGAAAGGAAGGGGAAATAAGAAAAGAATAAGGGGAAGAAAACCGCGCGCCCTTCGTAAAGAGTACTGGCTTATCCTTCCCCCTATTCTCTATGCTTGTGGTTGACTCTGGCTTAACCTAACTGCCTTGTAGCCGCCCGCCAAGTAATCTTTCACCCACCAAATGCCGAAGATGATGAACGGGATAATTGCCAGCTTTGCGACAAACTGGAAAGCCGCCGCCGGCCCCCACGTATCATAAACGCCGCCCATCTTAAAGATGACGACGCCGAGCATGAACTGACCCGCAAAGCCCATCAGACCCATCGCGAATGCACCGCCGCGCGGAAAGCGTTCCGAAGTGATTCCCAGCATTGTCGGCCACATGAAGCAGACGCCGACGTAAAAGACGGTCGCGGTCAGATAAGCCATCGTGGGCGAAGTGACGTTAGACAGCAGCCACAGTCCGACGGCGGTAATCGCTACCGAAGCCCACATCATGCCGATTGGCGAAATCCGGTGCGCGATGGGACCGGCGAAGAAGCGCAGGACGAACATAATGGCGCTACCATAAACGAGGATCAGCGTGCCGGACATGTTCGCGGTCGTGCTGAGAACTGATCCGACCCACTGGTTGGGGGCCAGCTCGAGCGAGGCGGTAATCATCATGCAGACCAGCAGAATGAGGAAGGCCGGGTGGACTACAGTCTTCATCATCTCACCGGTCGTAACGCCGGCGGCCAGACGCTCGGTGCGCGGGAACGACTTACCGAAAATTAAAATTCCGTAGACGATTGTCGGGATGAGCACGATCCCCATCTGTATCTTCCAGTCCAAGCCGATTCTGCCCATTAGAACTGAGAGCAACCCGCCGATAATTAATCCTCCCGGCCACCACGCATGGAGCACGTTTAATTTGTGCGTCTTCTGTTCAGAGTAAACAGTTGCGATCAGCGGGTTGATGACCGCTTCGACGAGACCATTGCCGAAGCCCGCGAAAAGCATTGAGAGGTAAAGCACGGTGTAACTGGGCGCAAAGATAAAGGCGAGAATGCCGCCGATGTGTAAAGCAAACGCGAGGTAGAGCAGATTGCGCATGCCAAGCGCGTCCAGCATCGGCGAGGCCACGAGGATCGAACTGGCGAAGCCGAAGAAGGCCATCGTGGAGACCCAACCGTACTGCTCATGGCTGAGATTGAAGACGCCCTCAACCTGATTGGCAATATCACCGCGAATCACGAAGATCATCGCTGTCACGACGAGCGCGAGACAACTGGCGATGAATAGCCGGCTGCGTTCACTGTCGGAAAGCGTGACATCTTCCGTCGTTACTGGTCGTGTGCTCAAGATTATGTCTCCTCAATATCAAGTACTGAGTACTGAGTACTGAGTGCTGAGTAGAAGCAGCCTCCCCTCTCCTCAGCCCCCAGTACTTCGATTTTAGCTTTGGTGTTCGGGGTGCGTGCAGCCTTTGAACTCTTTGACGTAAGAGTTGCCCTTGTACTGAAGGTCTTTGTGAATGCCGATCTCGGAGGTGTAGTAGCCGTCAATCGTCAGGTTCTTGACCGCGCGGAAGAATCTCTCTTCGGGTGTTTTCGGCTCGCGCTCATTCTTGCTGATGTCGGTAAGCAGTTTGGTTTGCTCATCGGCGGTTGCGGCGTTGAAGCCCTTCGAGAACATCTTCTGGCTCATCTTCTCGACGGCGGCGATGCCTTCGCGCCACAGCGTTTTCGTTTCGGCGGGCGATTCGCTGACCATTAGGTCAATAAAGTATTCAGTCTCGGCGGCGCGCGCGCCCGGCGAATGGTCGTCGGTCGGGATAAT
>JBPCPQ010000494.1:0-3757 GCA_050999015.1 Pyrinomonadaceae bacterium
TCGAGCGCGCCGAGGTCATCGAACAACTCAAGCCGCAATGCCTCGGCGGGTAGCGCCGCGTCAATCAAAACTGCCGGCACGAAGTCTCGAGCGCTCAGGCGCGCGGCGGCATGCTCATTCATACGACGGCGCAACTCAGTGACGTTCTCGCGGCGAATCGAGAGGCCGGCAGCATGCGCGTGCCCGCCGACGCTTTCAAACAAATCCGCGCACGACGTGAGGCCGTCGAGCAGGTGATATGAGTCAATGCTACGCGCCGAACCGTGACCGAGTCCGGCGTCGTCAATCGAGATGACGACGCACGGGCGGTTGAGCCGCTCGGCAATCTTTGAAGCCGCGAGGCCGATGACGCCCCGGTGCCAATTGTCGCCCGCGATCACCGCGGCTGCCGCCGCACCGCCTTCGCCGCCCGACTGATACTCAGCGAGGGCGAGTTCGGTGATTGAGCGCTGCATCGTTTGGCGCTCGCGGTTGCGCGCGTCGAGATGACCGGCGAGGCGTTGAGCTTCTGCCTCGTCCTTTGTCTCGAACAATTCGACGACGGCGCGCGCCGCGTCCATTCTTCCCGCCGCGTTGATGCGCGGCCCCAGACGAAAACCGAGGTCGCTGGCACGCACCCCGCGCCCGTCGCCGCAGCCGGCTACGTCCATCAACGCGCGCAACCCCGGATTCGTGGCGTGTACCAAGTCGGCCAGTCCGAGCGCGACAATCGCGCGATTCTCGCCGGTCAACTGCGCCACGTCGGCAACGGTTCCGATGGCGACCAGCTTCAAGAATCCGTTGACCTGGTTTTCGCGCCCGCGCTCCCGGAACAGCGCATGCGCGAGCTTGAACGCGACACCGACGCCCGCGAGATTTTTGTCAGGATACGTGCAGCCACGTTGGTTAGGATTCAAAACAGCGAAGGCCGGCGGCGCACCTTCATCGTCATCAGGAAGATGATGGTCGGTGACGATCACATCGAGGCCGTTAGACTTTGCCCATTCGAGCGGGCCGTGTGCGCGGATGCCGCAATCAACACTGACGACTAACCCGTAACCTTCGTCGCGCGCCCGCTGAAGTACGTCCTGCCGGATGCCGTAACCTTCGGTGAAGCGGTGCGGGACGTGAAAGCCGGTACGCGCGCCGAGAAGTTGCAACGCGCGCCTCAAGACCACCGTGCCCGTCGTTCCGTCAACGTCATAGTCGCCGTAAATTAGAATCCTCTCGCCCCCGTCAATCGCGCGCAGGACGCGCGCCACGGCGTCGCGCATACCGAGCATCAAGTCAGGATCGTGCAGTTGTTGCGGCGAAGGATTGAGAATGAGTCGCGCAAAACTTTCGTCTTCCACGCCGCGCGCGACGAGCAAACCGGCGACCACCGGAGAAACATTAAGTGCGCGCGCAAAAGCGTGTGCGCGGGCTTCGTCGTACCCGCGCACTATCCAACGCTTCGAGGCGCTCTCCGCTTTACTGGCAATCGTCACTCTTACTCCGCGAACCAACCGTTTTGATCCAACAGCTTAACTCCGATGTGCTGGCGGCCGTCCCCTTCGTCCACCCAGATGCCGTTCACTTCCGCGTCAAGGGATCGCCCGAAGGGAGGCGTCAGACGCAAAGTCGCGCCGTTCTTCACCGGCGCGTCGGTAATCAGCGTCGCGCCGCCGCGACTGACGCGCACGGCCTCGGCATTGGCACGAAACGGCTTGTCGTCGGCGGTGCGCCCCTCGATTTCAACCGAGAAGTTTACCGGAACGCGCGGGCTGCGCGGACGCAGCGATGTGATGCCGGCGTCATCGCCCCCCTGTTTCTGTTCATCATCCATAAAGGTTTCAAAGCCCTCTGCTCTTCGAGTCAAAATCGTTTTGTTCCGTGCGAGGAAGGGCACAGGCAAGTTTACCTGAAGCATAGGCTTTACGGCGAGCACTAACGTAATCCAATCGCGCGCCGCGCTCTTCTTCGGCGGCAGCGACCGACGATTATCGTCTGAACTTACGCGTGGGAAAAAGCCGGCATGAGGAAGCGCCAGCAAAGAGAAAGTAAGGCGGAACAATCAGGCCGAAGTTGCCTGAAGCGTGCGAGTAAACGTCGCGTGAGCGACGCCCTGATTTCTGCCTTAAAAGCTCAGGGACGCACCACTCAAGGTTGCCTGTCTGTGGGAAAGGCGCTGTCGTTGTCGGAGTACCCGGCACGGGTTGCGCGTCGCGCCTTTCGCCCGGACTGGTGGGCGGCGGGCCGGCGTAGATGGTAGTGGCGGCGACGGCCTGCGCCAGCGACTCTTTGGAAGTAAGTCCGATTAGCAGTGGGCGCAACGCTTCGTTGACGATTGGCGTAAAGCGCACCGGTTCGGCCGTCAGCATTAACCCGCCGAACTCGGCGTCCGCCGGTAAATTCGTGAAGCGATACGCGCTGTCCGAGGAGCCGCGATCCTTTGAAGTGCGAGTAATGGGAAGGTCTCCGATATACATTTTAACTTGGTAGTTGGGCACGTAGACCCAGAGCGCGTAACGCGGCACGCCGAAGCTCGTCGGCAGCGGCATGTTCTTCGCACGCATCCGCACGAGCAGCGTCTGGCCGCGCAGTGATGCCTCGCCTTTGGCCGAAGCCTTCGCGTCTAATTCGGTGCGCTCGAAGCTCACCTTCTGCGCTCGGCCCGCGTCGGCTTCGCTTTCAATCGCGACGAACGGATCGGCGCTCGCCGGCAGAGATGCGGTTGTTGTCGCGCTGGCCGGGCGCACAATTGGCCGGTCTTGCGCGAGCATCTCGCTCGTCGTTGCCGAGAGGAGCAGCGCGAGCAGCGTCAACATAAATACTGAACGGAATTTGATTGTGGGACTTGAGAGACTCATGGTTGTTTCCCTTCAGCCGCAAGGTCATGGCTTGTCTGCTGCGGTAAGCCGCCCGCCGCCGAATGTCGCGGGCGGTGGCGGGTGGCGCATGATGTGTCGTAAGAGCACGGCGAAGGAGTTCGTTCCTTTGTTCCCCGCCGCCGGGACATCAACGATGTCGCCGGACTCGAGGACGACGTCGCCGACGCGCTCCCCTTCGATATCCGAGAGGTTGACCTGATGCTCGCGGTAAGACGCGCCGTCCGGCAGAAGACGCCACACGCGAACGCGGTCGCGGTCTGAGTTCTTCAGCATTCCGCCCGACCGCTCGATTGCTTGTTGAAGCGTCAGCCCGCCGCCCATCTTGAGCACGTTCGGCTGCGCGACGACGCCGGTGATAAAAACATCGTCAACTTCCGGGACGACGACAGCGTCTCCGGCGCGCAGCGGTCGCGCCAGTTTAATTCGCCCCTCGGCGGCGGCCCTCCGCCCGTAAACTTCAATATCACCCATCCCCGCCACGCGCGATTGTAGCTTAAGCGGCTTGCACGCCCCGCGCATGACGTAAATGCTCCGCCCGGCGCGCGGGGTGGTGCCGCTGGCGAGCATCAGACTCGCGCGCAAATCGAGCGCGGTGCGGACGTTGAAGCCGCCGGGCAGGTAGACCGCTCCGGCAACAATAAGCGGCGTGCGCTTGTAGGCCGTGATGTTAACTTCGATTGGCGAGTCGGCGAGCTGCGCTCCGCCACGTTTAATAATTTTGTCGCCCAACTCACGCTCGGAAAGACAGCGCGCGGTGATCGCTTCGTCGAGAAACGGGAGGCGTATCAGCCCGTTCTCGTCTACGCTCACCTCTTCGGCGAGCCGGGGCTGCCCGGCGATTTTAACGCGCACGGTGTCACCCTCGCCGAGCAGCGGTTCAATCGCGAGTGGCACGCTGGCGGGATTGC
>JBPCPQ010000190.1:0-16516 GCA_050999015.1 Pyrinomonadaceae bacterium
ATTAAGCTGACATTCATCGCGTTCGCGTTTTCCGTCGCGTTTGTATTCGTGCGCCTGCTCGGCGAGTTGGTCTTCTTTCTTTTCAGGAAGCGTAAAGGTTACGAAGCGCCGAGCCTGATGCGCGACATCTTCTCGCTCGTCGCTTACGTCATCACTTTCGCCATCATCCTCCGGGTGTTCTTTCCCGACCTGTCATTCGGCGCGCTGCTCTCAGGCTCGGCGCTGCTCGGCATCATTCTCGGCCTCGCCCTTCAGGACACGCTCGGCAACCTTTTCGCCGGCATCTCGCTCCACGCCGACAAGCCGTTTCAGGTCGGCGACGTGATCACGGTCGGCAAGTGGACGGGTGTGGTTGACAGCATCACGTGGCGCGCCGTCAAGCTCAGGACTTTCCAGAACCACATCGTCCTCGTCAGTAGCAGCAGCATTGGGAAAGAGTCCATCGAGGTCTGCCCGCGCGGCAACGCCAACGCGCGCATTGTGTTTTTCGGCGCGCTCTATACCGATTCTCCAGTCAAGGTGATTCACGTCGTGCGCGAAGCGGTGCGCGACGTGGACAATGTTCTGCGCTACATGAAGCCGGTCGTGCGGATCAGGAATCTGGGCGACAGCGGTGTCGAGTACGAGGTCAAGTACTGGCTGAGCGATTACGCCCGCTATAACGACACGGACGCGCTCGTGCGCCAGCGCATCTGGTACGCCTTCCGCCGCGCCGGCCTCCACTTCGCCTTCCCGACGCGCACGCTCCATGTCGAGCGCGCCGCCCCCGCCGGCAGAATGTCGGCCAACGGGAGCGGCATTACGGAACGCCTCTCGACCGTTGACATCTTCGCGCCGCTGACGGCGGAAGAATTGACGCGCCTCGCACGCAACATTGAGCGGCGCGTTTTCGCGCCCGGCGAAACGATCATCCGGGCGGGCGACGCCGGGTCGTCAATGTTTGTCGTTCACGACGGGCGCGTTGATGTCAAAATCAGCGACAAGGGTGAAACGCGCACCGTCGGCGTGCTTCAGGAAGGCGACTTTTTCGGCGAGATGGCGCTCTTCACCGGCGAACCGCGCACCGCCAACGTGATTGCGGCGGCAGAAACCGAAGTGCTCGAAATAGGCTATGAAGCGATGAAACATCTCTTTGAAACGAATCCTGATCTCGTCGAGTCGCTGAGCCACATTATCGCCGAGCGACGCGCCGGCCTCGTCGCCCAGACCGAAGCCGCCGAGATTCACACCGAAACGTCTGCCGGCATTCTCACCTCTATCAAGCGCTTTTTTCGTTTGGCCTGAGACATTTAGCTCGTCAGTTGGAATTGCCTCAAACTGTGGCGTTATCATCGCTGTCCATCACTTTTGTTCCATCATTTTGCTCTTTTCCGAGACCCACAAAAATTTTCTCAGCTATTTGACAAAGAGGCACTCAACCTTTATTATGCCCTCACGCTCATAAGAGATTTCAGACTAAATCAGTGTTGGGAGGATTTTCCTCTGAATTTGGGTTTGAGAATTTTTAGGGAGGTCGAAATGAGTATTACTAGGTACGATCCGTTCCGCGACCTGCGCACATTGCAGGATGAAGTGAACCGCTTGTTTTCTACTAACTTCGGAAGAGCCTATGGCGATGAAGGCATTGCGCGTGGCGCTTGGACGCCCAACGTAGATGTCTACGAGAATAAGGATCAACTCGTCATCGAAGCCGAGCTACCGGGCATGAACCGCGAAGACTTTGAATTAACCATTGAGAACAACGTGCTGACGCTGCGCGGCGAAAGGCAGTTCACGAAGAAGGATGATTCGGACAACTATCACCGCGTCGAGCGGTCTTACGGGGCGTTCTCGCGTTCGTTCACGCTGCCGCAGACTGTTTCCGGCGAAGGTGTCACGGCCGAGTATAAAAGCGGCGTTCTCCGCATTACGCTCCGCAAGCGCGAGGAAGTGAAGGCACGCCGCATCGAGGTAAAGGGTGAAGGCGCTGAAGGTAAAGCCCCGCAGGTCACTGACGCGCAGGCGTCGAGCGCGTCCGCTTCGGCGACTGACTCGCGGAAGGCTCCAAAGGCCGACCGTTAATGTTTTCGCGGCGACCAGTTTTCAACCTTGTGAGCGCGTGTGTGACGGACGAGAATCGAAAGCTGGCCGCATTAGGATGAAGGATGAATGAAAATCAGGAGACAGAAGCCAGCATGAGACCACGAGCCGCTTTTCTCCTGTCTCCTGTGTGCTGTCTTCTGTATTCTTATTTATCCTTCTACTCGCTTAAGAAATCACTATGCGCTTAGATCGTTTCACACTGCGCGGACAGGAAGCGATTCAGTCCGCTATCGAAGCCGCTGAACGAAATCAGAATCAGCAGGTCGAGCCGGAGCACGTGCTCGTCACGATGCTCGAACAGCCCGAAGGTGTGGTGCGCCCAGTGCTCGGTAAACTTGGCGCGAACGTGCAGGTCATCCTCAACGATACGCAGGCGGCCATCGCTCGTTTCCCGAAAGTTCAGGGCGGGCAGCAGTACTTCAGCCCGCGTCTCAGCCAGATTTTCACCGCGTCGCAAAAGCAGGCCGAAGCGATGCAGGACGAGTATATCTCGACCGAGCATCTGCTACTCGCCATCGCGGACGAGAAGGACGGCGCGGCGGGAAGAATCCTGCGGCAGCACGGCGTCAACCGCGGTGACTTGATGAAGGTCGTCGAACAAATGCGCGGCGGCGCGCGTGTCACCGACCAAAACGCCGAGGCGAACTATCAGGCGCTGTCGAGGTATGCGAAAGACCTGACAGAATTGGCGCGCGTCGGCAAACTCGACCCCGTGATCGGGCGCGACGATGAGATTCGTCGCACGATTCAAGTTCTCTCGCGCCGCACGAAAAACAATCCCGTGCTGATCGGCGAGCCGGGCGTCGGCAAAACCGCCATCGTCGAGGGTCTCGCGCAACGGATCATTTCCGGCGACATTCCCGAAACCTTACGCAACAAGCGACTCATCTCGCTCGACCTCGGCTCAATGCTCGCCGGGGCGAAGTATCGCGGCGAGTTTGAAGACCGCCTTAAAGCGGTGCTCAAGGAGATCGAGAACGCGCAAGGGCAGATTGTTTTGTTCATTGACGAGTTGCACACGCTTGTCGGCGCGGGCGCGGCGGAAGGCGCGATTGATGCGTCGAACATGCTGAAGCCGGCGCTCGCGCGCGGCGAATTGCGTTGCGTCGGCGCGACGACGCTGAACGAATACCAAAAGCACATCGAAAAAGATGCGGCGCTCGAACGGCGCTTCCAGCAGATCTACGTCGGCGAGCCATCGGTCGAAGACACGATTGCGATTTTGCGCGGCCTGAAGGAGCGCTACGAAGTGCATCACGGCGTCCGCATCAAAGACTCCGCGATTGTTGCCGCCGCGACACTCTCGAACCGTTACATCACCGACCGCTTCCTGCCCGACAAGGCGATTGACTTGATTGACGAGGCGGCCTCACGTCTGCGCATTGAGATTGACTCCTTGCCCGTCGAGATTGATGTGGTCGAGCGCGAGATTACGCAACTCGAAATCGAGCGTCAGGCTTTGCAGCGCGAGACCGACGAGCGCTCGAAGGCACGGCTCGGTGAAATCGAGCAGCGTATCGCCGACTTGCGTGAGCGCGCGTCGGGGATGAAGGCGAAGTGGCAGTCGGAGAAAGAAATCATTCAGCGCATCCGTAAGAGTAAAGAAGAAGTCGAGCAGACGAAATTGCAGGCCGAGCAGTATGAGCGCGTCGGCGATCTCGGCAAAGTCGCCGAGTTGCGCTACGGCAAGCTCGTCGAGCTGGAGAAGCAGCTCGCTCAGGATCATGCGAAGCTCGCCGAGGCGCAGGCCGAGGGCGTGATGCTGAAAGAGGAAGTTGACGAGGAGGACGTCGCGCAGGTCGTCGCCAAGTGGACGGGCGTGCCGGTGTCGAAAATGCTCGAAGGCGAGATGCAGAAACTCGTGACGATGGAAGACCGTCTGCGCGGGCGCGTCATCGGGCAGGACGAGGCGCTCGTCGCGGTCGCCAACGCGGTGCGCCGCGCCCGCGCCGGACTCCAGGACCCGAACCGTCCCATCGGCTCGTTTATCTTTTTAGGCCCGACCGGCGTCGGCAAAACCGAGACGGCGCGCGCGCTCGCCGAGTTTATGTTCGACGACGAGCGGGCGATGGTCAGGCTCGACATGTCGGAGTACATGGAGAAGCACGCGGTCGCGCGGATGATCGGCGCACCGCCGGGCTACATCGGTTATGAGGAGGGCGGCCAACTCACCGAAGCGGTCAGGCGTCGTCCTTACGCGGTGATTCTCTTCGACGAAATCGAGAAGGCGCACCCGGACGTTTTCAACGTGCTTCTGCAAATTCTCGACGAAGGACGATTGACCGACTCGAAGGGGCGCACGGTGGATTTCAAAAACACGGTGCTGATTATGACATCGAATCTCGGCAGCCGTGAAATTCAGGAGGCCGAGGGCGACGAGAAGCAGATGCGCGAAGGCGTGATGGCGGAGTTGCGCCAGCAGTTCAAGCCGGAGTTTCTCAATCGCATTGACGACATCGTAATCTTCCACCAACTGACGCGCGAACAAATCGGCGAGATCATCGAAGTGCAGCTTGAGCGCCTGCGCGCTCTGCTCGGCGAGCGCAACATCACGCTCGTGCTCGACGACTCGGCGCGACGGCTGCTCGCGCGCGAAGGCTACGATCCGATGTACGGCGCGCGCCCCCTGAAACGCGCGATTCAAACGCTGATCCAGAATCCCCTGGCGTCGAAACTTCTCGGCGGCCAAGTCGGCTCGGGACATATCGTCCACGTCTCCGCCGACGGCGACGCGATGAAGTTCACGCTCGATAGAGAGGCTACCGAAGCAGCAGCCTCCGAAGCGGCAGGGTGAAGGAGACAGTAGTCAGTAACCAGTAGCCAGAAGAAAAACAATCGTGGTCATACCATGTTGACGCTTTTCACTGTGACATCTATATTCCGCGTTCTGTGTTCTGTATTCTGACTCCTATTACCTATCACCGATCACTTATCATCAATTATGCTATCTTTCCGTAAAAGGAAAATGAGAGGAAGTATGGAAGAACGACAAGGGGCGGAAGCAGCCCGCGCCAAGCGGGACGCCGAGCCGGAAGAAGGTGAGCGAATCCGCGTCACAGATCGCCGCCGCATCAACCTTAGTAATGAGACGACGAGCGACAGCAAAGAAGGCAGGCGTGAAGATGCGCCGAGCCTTAAGCCGAGTTATGTTGAAGAACTCGAAGCGCGCACCCGCGCGGCGGAACAAAAGACGGCGGACGTGCAGGCGCGCTTCGAGCAGGTGCGCGCCGAGTTGCGGCGCGAAACTGACGAAACCCGGCAGCGTTTGAACCGCGCCGCCGACGAACGCGCGCGCCGCGAGCAGGCCGCGTTCATCAACGCGCTGCTGCCCGTAATGGACAATCTTCAGCGCGCGATAGAATCTGCCGGGGGCGGCGGCTCGAAGGAGGCACTACTCAACGGACTGCACGGCACGCTGAACGGTTTTGCGAACGTGCTCGCGGGCGCGGGCGCAGAAGCCGTCAAGTCGCTCGGCGCACAGTTCGACCCGGAAGTTCACGAAGCGGTTGACACAACGGAAGTCGGAGCCGAACAGGACGGCGTGGTCACGGCGGAATACAGCCGGGGTTACAGAATGGACGGCCAGCTTTTGCGCCCCGCGCGCGTGCAGGTCGGGCGGACACGCGGCGACGCGCTGGGCGCGGCAGAGTGAAACCAGTTTTCAGTTTTGAGTTTTCAGTTAAGAATAGAAATCGGTTCTCAGGATGAAGCAGGTTGCGAGCGCGATCCGCTTTTCATCGGTCTGAAAACTGAAAACTCAAAACTGAAAACTATTCTTAGGAGAATTTTAAAGTGGCAGCAAAAGAAGTGAAATTTAGAGAAGAGGCACGGCGCGCGATGCTTCAGGGGGTGAACACGCTGGCGAACGTGGTGCGCGTGACGTTGGGGCCGCGCGGGCGCAACGTCGTGCTTGGTAAAAAGTTCGGCTCGCCGGTGATTACGAAAGACGGTGTTACGGTAGCGAAAGAAATCGAGCTTTCGGATAAGTATCAAAACATGGGCGCGCAGATGGTTAAGGAAGTTGCGACCAAGACGAACGACACTGCTGGCGACGGCACGACGACGGCGACCGTGCTTGCGCAGGCCATCTTCCGCGAGGGCGTCAGAAACGTCACGGCGGGCGCCAACCCGATGTCCTTACAGCGCGGCATTCAGTTGGGCGTCGCGGCGGCGGTCGCCGACCTTGAGCGTCAGGCGAAAGACGTGAAGAGCAAAGTAGACCTCGCCAATGTCGCGAGCGTGTCGGCGAATAACGACCGCGAAATCGGCGAGCTTATTTCCGAGGCGATGGAGCGCGTCGGCAAAGACGGCGTCGTGACGGTCGAAGAATCGAAGACGATGCAAACCGAGTTGGACATTGTCGAGGGGATGCAGTTCGACCGGGGGTATTTGTCGCCGTATTTCGTCACCAACCCTGACCGGATGGAAGCCGTCCTTGAGGAGCCGTTGATTCTGCTCCACGAGAAAAAGATCGCGGCGATGCGCGATTTGTTACCGCTCTTAGAGCAAGTCGCGCAGCAGGGCCGCACGTTTCTGATCATCGCCGAAGATGTCGAGGGCGACGCGCTGGCGACGCTCGTCGTCAATCGTCTGCGCGGCACGCTCAAAGTTTGCGCGGTGAAAGCCCCGGCGTTCGGCGACCGCCGCAAGGCGATTCTCGAAGACCTCGCCGCGCTCACCGGCGGGCGCGTTATCACTGAAGATTTGGGCATCAAGCTGGAGTCCGTCACGCTCGACGACCTCGGCACGGCGAAGCGCGTGATTGTTGACAAGGACGACACGACCGTTATCGAAGGTGCCGGCGACCATAAGGTCATCGAGGGGCGCGTTCAGGCGATTCGTAAACAGGTCGAAGAATCCACGTCGGATTATGACCGCGAGAAATTGCAGGAGCGGCTGGCGAAAATCGCCGGGGGCGTCGCGGTGATCCGCGTCGGGGCGGCGACCGAGACGGAGATGAAGGAAAAGAAAATGCGCGTCGAGGATGCGGTCAACGCGACGCGCGCGGCGGCGCAGGAAGGAATCGTCGCTGGTGGCGGCGTCGCGCTCGTCCGCGCGGCGAAAGCTCTCGATAAACTTGACGCGGGCGGCGACGAGGATGTGCGTACCGGCATCCGTCTGCTGCAGCGCGCGATGGAGGAACCGCTCCGGCGCATCGCGGAGAATGCGGGCGTGGACGGTTCGATTGTGATCGGCAAGGTCGAAGAATCAAAGGGAAAACGCGGCTTCAACGCGGCGACCGGTGAGTACGAAGACCTCGTCGCTTCCGGGATCATTGACCCCGCGAAAGTAGTCCGCACGGCACTGCAAAATGCCGCCTCGGTCGCCGGCCTGCTACTAACGACCGATGCCGCTATAACCGACGCGCCGGAGACGAAGAAGGCGACCGCGATGCATGGAGGCGAAGACCACGACGATTACTAACAGCGGCTCTGCCGCAATCTGAGCGCTGTTTGGGAGCGTTCGTTGCATTTCCTTCTCGCGTTCGCGTGGAGGAATCAGCGGACGCTCCTTGTGTTTGAAAGACCCAACCGATTCATCCTGTATTAAATAAGCAGCAAATCCGGCAAAGATTGGTTACATCTTTGCTTAGTACACCTGTGCTATCATCCGGGCGTGCGGAAGCGCAACGGCGTACTCAGAGTCGGCATCTAAAGAGGGCGAAACGAGCGGAGGCACATTCGTCACCAATCGTTTGATTTTCGGCTGGCATCGGTAAACCGGCGGGCGCGATATTCTGCATCTGCCGCGTGAACTATAAAGGAAAAGTAATGGTAGATATAACGCAATATAAAGACCGATTCGCGGACAGCGGACAGCGCGTGTTCGACCACGCGCTCCAAGAATCGCGGCGTCGTGACCAAAATTACATCGCGGTGGAACACATCCTCAACGCTCTCGCCAGTGAGGAGGCCGACCTCTTCAATTCCACGATGCGCGATTTGCTCCTTGATCCCCGCTCAGTCAAAATTTCAATCGAAAAGCGTCTCGACAACGCGCGCTTTCAGCATGTCAACAAAGGCGTCCGTATCTCGCCCGAAACCATTGATCTTTTCAAGAAGGCGATGGAGCGCGCGCGCGCGCAGGGACGTAAGACCATCGAGGCGACCGATCTCTTCATGGTCTTGTCGCAGGACGAGAAAAGCGTCCTACTCGGCGTGCTGAGAAATCTCGGCGCAAGCCCCGAAGCGGTCATCGAGCAGGTGCGCGCCCGCGTCCGCACGCGCGAGCAGGAAGAAGAGCAGTACAAAAAGAAATTCGAGTTGCCTCCCTACCTGAAGCACTTCGGCGTTTCGCTGAACCGTCTGGCGCGCGCCGACAAACTGCCGCCGACCATCGGACGCGAACGCGAGATTCAGCAGATGGTCGAAATCCTCTGCCACCGCGAGCGCGCCAATTCGCCGATGCTTGTCGGCGAGCCGGGGGTCGGCAAAACGGCGGTCGTCGAGGGTCTCGCGCGTCTCATCGAGTTGGAGCCTGACAAAGTTCCGGCGCGTCTTCGCGGCTCGCACATCATCCAGCTTCAGATGGGCGGGCTCGTGGCCGGCACGATGCTGCGCGGTATGTTCGAGGAGCGCATCAAGGGCATCATTGACGAAGTTAAAGAGCGCGACAATTTGATCCTCTTCGTTGACGAAGCACACACGATCATCGGTGCGGGCGCGGCGCTCGGCACGTCTTCGGACGCGGCCAACATGCTCAAGTCGGCGCTCGCGCGCGGTGAGATGCGGATCATCGGCGCGACGACGCTGACCGAGTTTAAGGAGTACATCGCCGAAGACGAAGCGCTCGCCAGACGCTTCCGCATGGTCAAGGTTGTCGAGCCGACAATCTCCGAAACGCGCGAGATTCTTTTCGGTTTGCGCCCGCGCCTTGAGCGGAATTACTCGGTGACGATCTCCGACGACGCGATCAACATGGCTTTGGAGATGGCTCCGAAGTACATCCGCAATCTTCACCTCCCCGACAAGGCCATCGGCTGGCTCGACACGGCGGCGGTCAAGGTCGAGATTAACGAACCGCAGACTTCGGTAGTACGCCCCGAACACGTTATCGAGGTCATCTCGCAGGAGTCGCGCATTCCGCGCGACATGATCTTCCGCGACACCACCGACCGCTTTGCGACGATGGAGAGCGATTTAGGAAAGCGTGTCATCGGACAGAAGGAAGCGATACGCGCGGTCGCGCAACGCCTTCGTCTCAACAAGGGGCCGCTCAAAGAGTCGCACTACAAGCCGGACGGCGTGCTTCTTTTCCTCGGGCCGACTGGCGTTGGCAAAACCGAGTTGGCGAAGGCCGTCGCGGAGATGATGTTCGGCGACGACGAGAAGATGGTTCGCATTGACATGAACGAGTACGGCGACGGCACCATCGGCATCGAGAAGTTAATCGGCATGCCGCGCGGCATCGTCGGCAGCGAGCGCGGCGGCATTCTCACCGAACAACTACGAGAGAATCCTTACACCGTGCTGCTGCTCGACGAAGTTGAGAAGGCGTCGCCCTACCTGATGAATCTGTTCCTTCAGGGGTTCGATGAGGGGTGGATGACGGACGGGCGCGGCAAGAAGGTTTACCTCTCCGACGCCATTGTGATTATGACCTCGAACCTCGGCTCGGAGAATTTCCAGAAGTACTCGAAGCCGCTCGGCTTCGGTAAGAAGACTCTGGGAGACGTGCGCGAGGTCAAGCACGAAGTGATGAAGGCCGCCGAGCAGCGTTTCTCGCCGGAGTTCCGTAACCGCATTGACGAGATTGTCGTCTTCTCGCCGCTGACGATGGACGAAGTGCGCGACATCGCAATTCTTTATACGGGTAAGCTCCAGCGCCAGATGGAGAAGCAGGGCAAGACGCTCGACATCTCGGAGCGCGCGATTAACCTGCTGACCGAGAAGGGTTTCAGTCCGGCTTACGGCGCGCGCTTCCTGAAGCGCCACATTGACGAGAAGGTGAAACTGCCGATTACGGCGCAGTGGAAAGATGCCGCGCGATTCCTCGTTGACGCGGTGAACGGCGAGATTACAATCGCACCGGTGGACAGCGGCGTCGTGGTGAGCGGATTGAATTAATTAGAATTGACGTCGTTCGCATGCGTCCGCTCAAAAGAGGGCTTCTTCGATTAAACATTCGTTGAAGCCCTTCTTCTTTATTCCCGACGACAAGATTTTATAGATTTCAAGAAAACACTTTCTGCTGTGTGTCCCGAAGGGACGATGGGAAATTAGCCGGTGGTGTGAACCACCGGAACCGCATCCGCGTTAATGTCGGCGCCCTGAATGGGCGCCGGAAAGCTTTAACACCTGTTTCCCTGCGCCCATTCAGGGCGCACGCCGATGTCGGCCTCTAGACCGGTGGTTTCGCACCACCGGTTAATCTCCGCTGCGCCTCCGGCGCAAAGATTTTCTTGAATGCTATAGTTCGCCATGAGCAACACAAGACTTTCATCCTTCGCGCCCGCGCGCATCGTCGCGCTGCTTTTCTTCACCATTGTTTTTTCGCCGGCGTTATCTGCTCGCGCGCAGAGCGTCGTCGCGCCCAAAGACGCGGCGTCTCCGTCGCCGCCCGTTGTTGATGCCAAAGCCGAACAAGTCGTACAGCGCACCGTCGAGGCGTTAGGCGGCCAAGCTTACTTGAACGTCCGCTCGGTCGTCTCACGCGGACTCTACACGGCCTTTCAGGACGGAGCCGCGACGCTCCCGCGCACGTTCACTGACTACCTCGTCTTCCCCGACCGCGAGCGCACCGAGTTTCGCGGCCAGGGCATCAGGACGGTTCAGACAAATGTCGGCGACAAGGGCTGGGTCTACGACGGCGCGACGAAGACGCTGAGCGACATGACGAAGGAGCAGGCGAAGGACTTTCAGATCGCGATGCGCTCAAGCATTGACAATTTGCTGCGCGGCTGGTGGCGCAAGGAAGGCGCGAGCCTCGCGTATGCCGGGCGGCGCGAGGCCGGCGTGGGGCGGCGCAACGAAACTGTGCGCCTCACCTACCCGGACGGCTTCGCGGTCGAGTTCGAGATCGGCGCGAAGGACTGGTTTCCCGCGAAGGTGCATTACAAGCGCCAGAACGAAGCCGGCGAGGACGTGGCACAAGAAGACCGCCTCGCGCAGTATCTATCAATTGACGGTGTGACCGTCCCTTTCGTCATTGACAACTACCGTGCCGACCAGCAAACGGGCCGCATCAACTTCCAGAAAGTCGAATTCAACACGCCCGTCACTGATTCGCTTTTTACGAAGCCGGCTGATGTGAAAGCGTTAAAGTGATTGCACCGCAGAAGAGGCAAACAGAGCGATGTGGATGGCACCAAACTTACGCAGTAAATAACTTGAGCGGATGCTTGACTGCGCTATAAAGAGAATAGATAGCTAAGACCGAGATACACATCAAGGCGACCGAATCAACATACCTAACATCGCCGTTGCTGCCCACACTAAGAGAGGAGCCATGACGGGAATAAGTAAGACCTTAAAATAGAAAATGTCCGCCAGACATAAGCTCGCCCGCATTTAGGGCAACGAGGCGCATCGGGCGAGATGTATTTCTCACAATCCCAACACTGAACCAGTTTCATCTTCCCTCTTTGTATTTACGAAGAGCTATTACTACCACCACAATACAATGATCCGAGCAAAAAATTTGCGAAGGCATTCCTGCTTACGTCCTGCGAGATGTCGTGGCGGCGACCGCGACTTCAGTCTCCGGCCTTTCAAGCTCTAAACCGGCGGCATGCGGCAGAGGAAGCCGTGCCATTTTCGCAAATAAGTTTTCGTATCGGTCAACAACGTGTTCCCAGTTGTAGTGCTGGCGAACGCGCGCCTGCGCCCGCTGGCGGTATGAATTAACTGTCGCGCCGTCCGTCAAAACGCGCCGGAGTTTCGCCGCGAGGTCTTCGGCGTCGGTGTAGTGAATGCCCGACTCGCCGACCACCTCGACGTTCTCCGGCGTCGCAAGCGTCAGCACGCAGTTGCCATAACCCATCGCCTCGACGAGCGCGGGGTGCGTGCCGCCGACCTCGGTCGCATGCACGTAGCAGTAAGCGTTCTGCTGTAGCGCGCGGTAGGCATCGCCGAAGACGAAACCGGTGAAGACGATGCGCCGGTCGTCACGGGCGCTCTCGCGTAGCGTCTCGATGTAGTCGTGCGCGTAAGGGGCGTCGCCGACGATCAGGAGTTTGTGCGGCGTGCGCACGCGCTTGAACGCTTCGATGACCATCCGCGCGTTGTTTTCAGGTTCGAGCCGCGAGACGTAGAGGATGTAGCGATTCGGCTCGACGCCCCACTGCCGAATCGCCGCCAAGTCGCTCCGCCGCTCGACCTCCGCGCCATATGCGATCATCGTCGAAGACGCGCCGTAGCGCGCCCGATAGTAATCCTGAATCACGCGCGCGTCCGTCACCGTTTCGTTCGGCAACCACACCGCGAGGCGCTCGGAGAGCAGGTAGTACCCGCGCCCTAACCAGTTCCACTTTTGGCGTTTGTGTTCGAGGCCGTCAACATTGATCGCGACGGGTGTGCCGGCAAGGCGCAGGATCGGCGCGGTGAAAGCGTTCGCGGCGTTGCAGATCAGCGCGGCGTCATATTTTCTGGTCGCCGCGTGAAGCGCCGAAAGAAACGTATGAACTACCGTGTCGAGGTACTTGTGACGAATTGTCGGGAGCACCTTCAGGCGCACGCCCCGGTGATCGAGCTGTCGCGGCGAGACGTAATGTGATCGGCAGTACACCGTCACGCTATGTCCGCGCGCGACGAGTCGCGTGGAGAGTTGTTCGGCGAAAGTCTCGAAGCCCCCGTAACTGGCGGGCACGCCTCTCGTTCCCAAGATTGCTATCCGCACGCACGATTTGAAGGATGAAGGATGAGGAATTAGGGATGAACAAGAATCATTGTTCGTGTTGTCCCTCATCCCTCATCCCTCATCCTTCATCCTTTCTGTGTCGCTTGTTCGTAGACCTTAAGAGTTTGCTGTGCCGCTCGTCGCCAACTGAACATTGCCGCGCGCTTCAGCCCCTTAGCCCGCAACTCGGCGCGCAGGTCGGGGTCATCCACCAGTCGCGCGAGTGCGACAGCGAGAGCGCGTTCGCCGAACGGATCAACCGTCAGTCCGGCGTCGCCCACCACCTCCGGCAGACTTGTTTGGTCGCCTGTGATGACGGGCGTGCCGCAACGCATCGCTTCGAGCGGCGGCAGGCCAAAGCCTTCAAAGATTGATGGGTAGACAAAGCACGTCGCTCCCGAATACAGCGCCGGCAAATGCTCTTCACTCACGTAGCCAGTGACGCGCGTGCGATCAGCGATGCCCTCTTCTTCGATGGTGCGGAGCGTCTCGCCGTAGAGCCACGCACGCTTCCCGACCAGCACGAGTTGCGGCAGCTTAACTTGCGGACGTTCGCGGCGCAAGCCCGCGTAGGCGCGGATCAAACGCGTGAGATTCTTGCGCGGCTGGATTGAACCGACCGCCAGAATGTACTCGCGCTCGATCCCGTATAGGTGTCGCACGCGCGCTATTTCTTCCGCGTTCTCGATTGGCGCAAAGCGCGTCGCGGCAGCAAGCGGAATCACGCTGACGCGCGCCGGGTCGAGGCCGTAAGCGTTGATGATGTCGCGGCGCGTGTACTCCGACGGGGTGATGACGTGAGCGGCGCGGCGGGCCGTCCAGCGCACCGTCAGGCGAAGCTGCGCGCGGCTCCGGCGCTTGAATGTTTCGGGGAGATGCTCGAAAGAAATGTCGTGAATTGTGGCGACGACGGGACAGGTCGCGAAGGGCGGCGCGGTATATTGAACGTGAAGCAGATCAACCGGTCGGCGGCGCAACTCCGCGACGAGCGTCACGGGCACGCGCACCAGCGGTGCGTGCGGCAGCGTCAGCCTCACACCGATCTGCGGCCAGCGCCCCGCGTATCGCTCGACGGCTTCGCGCTTCGTCACGTACAGCGTGTAGCGATTGACGCAATCAATTTCGGCCAGCGCCTCGATGAGATTAACGGCGTATGTCTCATTGCCCGCCAGACCCATCCCAACAGAATGCGCGTCAATCGCAATGTGCATGGTCAGTGGTCAGTGGTCAGTGGTCGGCGGTCAGTGAATACTACTATCGCTTTCCGATCACTGACCGCCGACCACTGACCACTGCTCTCAAAGTACGCCGCGAAAGCTCCGGCGGTGAATCGGGCAGGGGCCGTGGGCGCGCAGGGCGGCGAGGTGGGCGCGCGTGCCGTAACCGACGTGAGCGGGGAAGCCGTAGTGCGGAAACTGCGCGTCGTAGTCGCGCATCAACGCGTCGCGGAAAGTTTTCGCAATCACGGAGGCAGCGGCGATGGAGGCCGAGACCGAGTCGCCGCGAATGATCGCGCGCTGGGGCAGCGCACACTCTTTTAATTGAAGTGCGTCAATCAGCAAGAAATCGGCGCGCGGGTTGAGTTGTTCGAGTGCCTCAACCATCGCGCGCCGGGTGGCAATCAGAATGTTTGTGCGGTCTATCTCTTCGGGGGAAACGGCACCGACGGCAAAGGCGACGACCGTCTCGCGTAGTTCGCCCGCGATGCGCTCGCGCTGCGCCGCCGACAATTTCTTCGAGTCGTTCAAGCCTTCGGGCAGTGGGGCTTCATTGTTGAGGATTACCGCCGCCGCGACCACCGGCCCCGCCAGCGCGCCGCGCCCGACCTCGTCAAGGCCGGCGACGAAAGCGTAGCCGCGCCCGCGCGCATCTTCTTCAAAGGCCGTTCCGATACTGAGCGGTGAATGATGAGTGATGAGTGATGAGTGATGAGTGTGTTGTGTTTCTTTCCTATTCATCCTTCATCCCTCATCTTTCATCCTTTCTTAGTCGCGGATGCGCCTTGAGCTTTGCCGCTGTTCGTCGTGCGGGTGTCACGCTCGCGGATGCGCGCCGCTTTGCCGCGCAGGTTGCGCAGGTAGTAAAGCTTCGCGCGGCGCACACGCCCGCGCTTCATGACATCAATGTGGTCAACGATGGTCGCGTGCAGCGGAAAGATTCTCTCGACGCCGATGCCGAAGCTGACCTTACGCACAGTGATCGTCTCACGCACGCCGCCGCCGCTTCGCGCGATGACGATGCCCTCGAAAGCCTGCAAGCGCTCTTTTGTTTCTGATTCTTTAATTCTCACATGGACGCGCACGGTATCACCCGGCTGAAAATCAGGAATGTTTGTGCGTAACTGCGTGCCTTCAACGGCGTCTAAGCGATTCATAATTTCACCTCAATGTAATTTGCGATTTTAGATTTGCGATTGAAGAATAGGAACACCGCGCTCAAGTTATCATAATGTTTGCGACCTGACTTACGGACTTCAAATCGCAAATCAAAAATCATCCTTGTCAAGTTCGGCGTGCTCGCGCTCGCTCACATCAGCTTTTGCGAAAAGATCGGGACGGTTGCGGCGAGTCTTACGTAACGACTCGCGCCGTCGCCACCGCGCGACCTCCGCGTGATTGCCGCCCAGTAAAATTTGCGGCACCTTCATGCCGCGAAATTCCGGCGGGCGCGTGTAATGCGGAAAGTCCAACACGCCGTCGGAGAAGGATTCATTAACCGCCGACGTTTCGCTTCCCAGCGCGCCGGGCAACAACCTCACTACCGTGTCAACTAACACAACCGCCGCCGGCTCGCCGCCCGATAGAACGTAATCACCGATGGAAATCTCGTCGGTCGCAAGCGCTTCCACAACGCGCTCGTCAACGCCTTCGTAGCGCCCGCAGATAACGACGACCCGCTCACTTCGCGCCAACTCTGCGGCGAGTGATTGCGTCAGCACGCGCCCCTGCGGAGAAAGGAGCACCACTCGCGCGTTCTTCGCCGCCAACTCTTGTGCATCGCTCGCGCCCGTCAAAGATTCCACCGCTTCAAAGATCGGGTCAGGCTTTAGAACCATCCCGTCGCCGCCGCCGAACGGACGATCATCAACCGTCTTGTGCTTATTCCCCGCCCAGTCGCGCAAATCGTGCGTCGTGATTTCAATCAACACCGCCGCGCGCGCCCGTCGCACAATCCCGTAATCAAAGACAGCACCGAAGAAATCCGGGAAGATCGTAATGATGTCGAACTTCATTGCGGAATTCGGATTGCGGATTGCGGATTAAAAACAGAGTGGTTTTCAAATCCGCAGTCCGCAATCCGCAATCTAAAATTCCAACAGTCCTTCCGGCGCATCCACGCGAATCAGTTTGCGTTCCGTGTCAATCTCGACGCAGATGCTTTCGACGAGCGGGACGAGATGCTCACCGCGTTTGTCCCACTTACTGTCGCCGCCGCGAATCACAAGCACCGGGGCGCTTCCCGTGTGTAGAACCTCGCGCACCGTTCCTAATTCAATGCCGTCAATCGTCTCGACGCGGCAATCCGTTAACTGCCAGTCAAAGAACTCGCCTTCACCAAGCTCGACGCTCTCCGCTTCCGGGACGGCCAAATCGCAATT
>JBPCPQ010000257.1:0-5300 GCA_050999015.1 Pyrinomonadaceae bacterium
GACTTTCCTGGCGCATCATTTTCTGTTGCGCTTGCGCTTACGGCTCAAAAAAAGTCTCCGGCACTGACGTTGCCGCAAGCGCGCGTCTTAATCGAGAACGCGCTGGGTCGTGAGCGACTGAGCGTGACGCAGGCCATCGAAATTGTCCGTTACCGGCAGGAGCGCAACTACGCTGCTTACCTCTCGCATCGGAAACGAACATTGAAGGCCCATAGAATTCGTGGTAGAAATGCTAAAACTAAAGTCTCGTTGTAGTAATTTGACACGAACTCGCTGTGTTACATGAAAGGTAAGGTGGAAATGTCAGTGCTAAGTCGTAACCTTAAATGCACCGCTATCGAATTAGACTTGTAACTACTTTTCAACCGGCCTCGGGTCATTAGGTCGCCACGGCACGGGCGGTGGGGGCGCGTTGAGAATCTCGGGGTGGTCAACGCTGACGCCCTCATATTGAATGTCAGTCCACGCCAGAGGGCTGGAGTAGTAGGTCGAGGCCGAGACGTTGACGAAGGCGGCGTAGATGTTGCGGTGGAGTTGCTTGTTGCTGTTCCTTATTTTTTCGAGCACTTCTTGACGATCCTTGATTGACATGTGCGAGAAGGCGCGGAGCTTTCCGGCGACAAGCAGATTAAACGCGGGGCTTTCGGCGACGAGCAGGGCTTGTGAGAGAGCCTCGCGCTGCGAGCGGCGCTGAAAGGTGAGGTAGTCGTCAATTACCGCGATGAAGTTCGGAGCCTTCAGGAGAAAATTCTCGCCGAGCACCGCCTCGCCGACAGCGAAGAGAATGTGGGCGGTCTTGCCGTCAAGATTCTCCAGCTTGCTTTCGTCAATCGCGATCACCTTTTTCGGATTAACGAAGATGCCGAGAACAGAGTTTAGTACTTGGGCCACGGCCACACACCTCCCTGCTGATGATGAAGCGCGAACGGCTTTCCGTGCTTCTCGCAAATCATTTTCGACGCCCACAACGCGAGCGCGTAGATCGTCACCTGCGGATTCGCGCCCAAGCCGGTCGGAAATATCGAAGCATCCACGACCCACGCATTTGAGAGGCCGCGCAGCGTGAAGTCTGTGTTGACGACCGCGCGCCGGTCATTTGTCCCCATCGGACAGCCACCCATCACGTGAACGGTGAAGACGGAAGCGCGCTGTGCTTCTCCAAATTTGATTCGGTCAATCTCCGCGAAATCAGCTTTCGATTTGACGACGAGCGGCGGATTTCGTAAGTGATAAACGGACAGCGCGCCGGCTTCAAGATGAATCTCTGACATCACCTTCAGGCTTTCCCTCATCGCTTTGATGTTATCGCCCGCCAGCTTGTAGTCAAGATCAGGCTCGCCGTAGCGGTCAAGCTCGACGGTTCCGTATTCTTCGTTCGGGTTGAAGCCGGTCGTGTGGTGCGCGTACATAATCGCGCCGAAGGGGTAATACTCGTTCATCAATTGATGAAGCGGCGCTCCGTGTTCGAGTGTTGCGGAGGCGGTCAAGACCGGGAAGAACGAGCCGGTTTCCATCAGGAAGCCAGTCTGCCCCGCTTCAAACTTGGGACTCCACATGTTATCGGGGACGCCGTAGGCAGGGACCGTCTTGTCTTTGTAGCGCCCGATGCAGATCGTGACCGGGTGAATGTGCGTCAGCTTGCCGACGCGGTTGTTCACCGTGATCTTCGAGCGCAAGAGAATCGCCGGGGTATTGATGGCTCCCGCCGCGAGCAGCACGCCGATGGTCGGGCGGACGGTCAGAGTGTGTTTCGTGCGGCGCGTCTTCGCGTCGAGAAACGTTGCTTGCACTTCCCGGACGCGCCCGCCGCTCGCCGTGAGCTTATCAACCTTCGTGTCAGTGTAGATGCTCGCGCCTTTTGTCACGGCGTCGGGCAGCCACCGAACGATGCCGCTCATTTTGCGGTCGTAGGGGCAGCCAACGCCGCAGCTTCCGCACTCTCGGCACTGATGCGTGTTGTTTGGCAGATTAATGGCTTCGATGCCGAGGTTCTTGCAACCGTCGAGAAACTTCTGCGCCGAAGTGTTGTATTTGTCGTTGGCGACTATAGGAAGGTAATTGACGACTTCCTTCAAGTACGGACGGAGATTCTCGCGGTCGAACGGCAGGCCGAGCGTTTTCCAATGCTCCAGCGTCTCGACGCGCGGCGGAAGGCACGCCGACCAATTGACGGTCGTGCCGCCGCCGAGGCAACGTCCCTGCATCACTTTGATGCCGCCGTCTTTCGTCAGGCGCGAGCCGCCCTCTTGGTAGAGCGTCCGGTACATGTCAACTTCGCGCTCGGTGAACAGCTTGCGGACATGGCTCTCATCGCCGTGCCCCCGCTCCTTCGGAATGTTCGGCCCTTCTTCGAGCACCAGCACGTCGAAGCCCGCCTCTGCCAACTTCAGCGCACACACGCCGCCCGCCGCGCCCGAACCGATGATGCAGAACTCAGGCGTCAGCGTCCGACTTTCGGTGATGTTCCTTCCTTCGGTGATGCCGGGCATGTATGTTTCCTCCGCATGGACAAAGAGGCGTGTTAGTTCTTCTTAGTTCTTCAGCCCCGTCAGGGGCGAACGAAAATAGCCCGGCGATTTATCGCCGGGTTGGGAGTGAGATTTAGAAACAAAGTCCCGTAGGGACGACTGAAGTTCAGCCGTCCCTACGGGACTCCGAATCTGTAAATTGCCTGTTACCCAGCAATAAATTGCTGGGCTATTCTCATTCGTCCCTACGGGACGAGTACCGATTACTAAAAAGTCGCGCATTGAATTTCAGCCACACCTTTTCACACGAACGGCGGCGGGTCGAAGACGGTCATGATTTGCTTGATCATCTCTTCGCGCGAGCGGAAGCGGGTCTCGTCGTAGCAGCCGAGGGGACTTTCGACGGCATTGACGAGGCAGTTGTTGCAGTAAGTGCAGGGTACGGGCGGGCGGTCGTGTCCGGCGGCGAAAATTTTGACGAGATCGTTGTTAGCAACGAGCGAGCGGGCAATTGAAACGGCGTCACATGAACCGTCGCTGATGGCTTTCCTGATGACGGAAGCTGTTTGAAATCCTCCAGTGCAAATGACCGGGATTTTGACGGCACCCTTCACGGCGCGTGAGTCTGGCAGGTTGATGCCTTCGATGATGTCGCCGGCGGCGCGGTTCCAGCGGTCGCGGAAAACCTTTTTCGTCGGCCACGTGCGGAAGAGTAAATAGTTGCGTAGCGTGTGGATGCCGCTCGAGATCATCGAGTCGTAATTACTGAGGAAAGCGTCGAGCGGCAGCGTGCCCGGCGGGTTGCGCGGGTGGGGGAAAAAGCTGCCGGTTGAGACGTGAATCGCGTCAACGCCCGCTTCTTCGAGCCACTTGCAAACATTTAGTGAGTCTTCCAGCGTGTTGCCTTTCGGCTCCTGCGCCGACAGCGCATTGTTGTGCTCAGTCGTGCTGATTTTGGCTTGCAGGTGAAAGTCTCTGCCGACCTTCGCGCGTATCGCGCGCACCACGTCGAGGATGAAGCGGGCGCGGTTTTCGAGTGAGCCGCCGTATTCGTCTTTGCGGTCGTTGATCGCCGAACTGAGGAACTGTGTGAAGAGGTAACCGTTCGACGAGTGAAGCTCGACGCCATCAAGTCCGGCCTCGCGCGCCCGCCGCGCGCCCTCGGCGAACGCAGAGATTGTCTCCTTGATTTGCGCGGTCGTCATCCGCTCGCACTCGAATCCGTGCAAGGGTTCCGGCTTGTCGGTGGAACTTAGTCCTTTGGGAAACTCAACGCCGCCGATGTCGCGCTGTCGCCCGCCGTGACTGAGCTGCATGATGAACTTACAGTCGTGCTCGTGGACACGCTTGCCTAGTTCGCGCCAGAAGGGAATGCGCGCGTCGCTGTCAATCGTCGCGTAGCCGGGCATGATGCGCCCCCGGATGTGGACGGGGACGAACGACGAGATGATCACGCCAACGCCGCCGCGCGCGAATTTTAATTCCCAGTTGATGCGCGTCTGTGTGCCGGAGCCGTCGTAATTGTCGAAGCGGCCCGAAATGTTGGAGCGGAAGATGCGGTTCTTGACGGCGAGGTTTCTAAACTTCAGCGGTTGAAAGATTATATCCGTGCTCATTTCCGAGAGACCTCCTGAGACAGACACTCCGCTTGAATCGGCGCGGATTATATACCGATGTGGGGAGTGAGGAAGATAATTTTTTGAAGACGGGCAAATATTTCTCGCAGACACTTTTAGACGCGCCGCATTTCAAGGTTCGGCACACCCACTCGTATCATTTCTTTCTTGTCACCTGTCACTTGTCACGTTCAACAAATAAGTCTTGCAACCCGACATTGAAAGTACTAGATTTTGCTGCACAGTGAAGACGTAAGTGCTCGTCTCAGCTTGAGAGCATGTCCTGACGTAAGTGGGCTTACCTCGTACACGCCCGCGTGTAACTTTCGACGGGGAATCTCCGCCCCGTTTCGCAGTTCTCCAAAAACTTCTCTTGAGGGCGTCGTGCGGCACCCTGCCCCGCTGCCGCGCTCGCCCTGAAAGGCTCATCCTTCATGTCCGACTCATTCTTCTCCCGCACGTTCGGCCGCATCGGGGAATTCTTCACCCGGAAGCGCCCGTGGTACGAATTGCCGACTTCACTCGCGCTCGCCAGAATTTTTCGCATCCGCGAAAGATTGCGCGACTACAATTTGCACGACACGACGAAGCTGCCTTCCGTCCCGCTCGCGCCGCTCGGCAAGCCCGAACCGCGCCACATCAAATGGCGCACCGTGGACGGCACTTATAACGACCTCAGTGACCCCCGGATGGGCAGCGTCGAAACGCGCTTCGGACGCAACGTCCCGCTCGAAGAGGCGGTGCCGGATGAAGGCGCGGCGCTCGTCACTCCAAGCCCGCGCACGGTCAGCGTCGAGTTGATGACGCGCCGCGAGTTTCAACCGGCGACGATTCTTAATCTGCTCGCGGCGGCGTGGATTCAGTTCGCGATTCACGACTGGATGAGTCACGGCAAAAACGAGAAAGAGAATCCCATTGAAGTCCCTCTGCGAAGTGACGACGCTTGGCCGGAGCGCCCGATGCTCGTCCGGCGCACGCGCCAAGACCCGACCCGCCCGCCGAGCGCGACGCATAAGACGCCGAGCTATGTGAACACCGAGACACACTGGTGGGACGGCTCGCAGATTTACGGCTGTGACTTAGCGACGACGACGAGGGTGCGCTCCGGCGAGGGCGGCAAGCTGCGCATCGGGAGCGACGGCCTGCTTCCCGTCAATCCTCACACCGGCTTCGACATCTCCGGCGTGACGGGAAATTGGTGGATCGGACTCGCGCT
>JBPCPQ010000498.1:0-6027 GCA_050999015.1 Pyrinomonadaceae bacterium
AAAGGCAAGTTGAAAGGCGCGATTGTTTTGACCGCACCGACGCGCGAAGTCAAAGCGCGGTTTGACGCGCCGGGCACGCGCCTCACCGACAAAGAATTGCTGCAACTGGCCGACGCTCCCGATCCGGCGTCGCGCCCCTCGCGCCGTTTCCAACTGAACGCCGAACGACTCGCGGCCTTCAAATTCTCCGCGCAGAAATCGCAATTCCTGACCGACGAGGGCGCGGCGCTACTCGTTGACCCGAGCCGCGCCGGCGACGGCGGCACGATCTTTGTGCAGTCGGCGAGTGTCCCGCAGCCCTTCGATCCGTCGCCGACCGCGCTTTTCAATCCGCGCGTTTCGGCGTGGGATAAAAGCGCGCCGCGCATCGTTCCGCAGATCGTCGTCGCCGCCGAGGACTACAATCGCATGGCGCGCATGATCCGGCAGGGCGAAAAGCTGCGGATGACAATTGATCTCGCGGTGAAATTTCACGACGAGGATTTGATGGGCTACAACACCGTCGCAGAAATTCCCGGCACTGACTTGAAGGATGAAATCGTGATGCTCGGCGGGCATATGGACTCGTGGCATTCAGGAACGGGCGCGACCGACAACGCGGCGGGCGTCGCCGTCACGATGGAAGCCGTGCGTATCCTCAAGGCGCTGAATTTGCAGCCGCGCCGCACGGTTCGCATCGCGCTGTGGAGCGGCGAGGAGCAGGGACTATTGGGATCGCGCGCCTATGTCGCCGAACACTTCGGGACGCTCGGCGACGGCTCCGCGACAACTTCGATGACGGCGCTGATGGGCGGACGAAGTCCGAAGGTCAATCTGAAACCGGGCCATGAGAAATTTTCGGTTTACTTCAACCTCGACAACGGCACCGGCAAGATTAGGGGAGTTTATTTGCAGGGCAATGAAGCCGTGCGCCCGCTCTTTCGCGGGTGGCTCGCGCCGTTCCGCGAGATGGGTGCGACGACGCTCTCCATCTCGAACACAAGCGGCACCGACCATCTCTCGTTCGACGCCGTGGGTCTTCCCGGCTTTCAATTCATTCAGGACGAGATCGAATACGAAACGCGCACGCACCACTCGAACCAGGATGTCTTCGACCGCATTCAGGCCGACGACATGAAGCAGGCGTCAGCCATCATGGCGGCCTTCATCTATAACGCCGCGACCACCGACGAGAAACTGCCGCGCAAGCCGATGGTGTCGCCGACGACAACGACAAGGACGACGAGCGTCACCGCAACGCCGAGCAACACGGCGAACTGAGAAACACCGAACGCGGATTTCGGACTCCGTCAACCAGCAATCCGAAATCCGCACGTTCTTCTCCTACGCAAGGACGCGTGCGGTGAGGCGACTCACGTTGCGCTAAGGCGTGTCTCAAGTCGTCGCGCATTGCTTCAACCTCATCCACGCTCGCGCCGAAGCGACGCTCGACCTCTGCGGCTTCCAACGCCTTCATCGCGTAGCTGAGCGCCGCCTCATAAACTGCCAACTCATCTTCTGAGACCTTGATTTGTGTCAGTTCGACCGACGCGACTTTCTCTTTGCCGATTATCTCCACAGCGGTTTTGTTGTCACTGGTTTTTCGCCGCGACGACGTATTCTTTGAAGTAGCGCCGCAGTTTGTCGCGATTGGCTTGGCGGTAAGCGGCGTAGTCGCGGGCGATGCCTTGATCGGCGCGCGCCAGCAGAATGTAGGCTTCCAGTAATCCTTCTTCGTTTAGTTTGACAAGTGTCGAGAGCGACGGCTCGAGCGCTTTGATCTTGCCGGACTTCAAATCTTTGGCAGCGAAATCAGCAACCATCCGCAACGCCGTCGCTTCCTCGCGCAGGGAGTGGCGGTAAACTTTTTCGTCGGGGAAGTTTTTCGAGAAATCACCCTTCGCCCACGTGACGCGCGTCAGGTCGTACATCAACCAATGATTCGACCCGTCGCCGCTGTCGAGAGTTTTTGGGTCAACGCTGAGGGTGACTTTGTTGCCTTCGTTGCGCACCGAATTCGGCGGCTGAATGCGCGGGTGGGCGAGGCTGACGCGGAACCACTGTCCCCACTGCCGCAGCCCCATATGCGCGTTGCGATTGTATGGCTCGGCGATAACCGCTTCAATAAACTTGTCGAGCGATTCGTCCTTTTTGTTTTGTCCCTGCATCAACGCATCGCCCCAGTAGCGGTGCGCGGTCTCGATGTCGGGGTTGATGGCGATGGCCCGCGTGAACCACTCGCCGGCTTTCCCCCAATCTTTTTTCTTGTAATACATGTCTCCAACGAACAGCGCAGCATGATAAAGCTTCGGATCATGCTTCAGCGCCAACTCGTAAGCGCCGATAGCTTTGTCTAAGTCACCGCGAGAGTGCGCCGTCTCGCCTTCGTGCATCGCCTTGTCGGCGTGCTTATTCTCCGAGAAAACGACGGCCGCTGGGGCGGGCTGCGAAAGGGCTTCGAGACCGAGCCTTAGTAACTCGCTGTTGTCGCCGAGGTCTTTGGCGCGCAGCAGCGCGGCGCGCGCACGGTCGCTGACTTGTTTGCGCGCCGCAGAGTCTTGGAGCGTCCGCGCATGCACCAGCAGCGACCATCCGAGCCTCTCCAAAGCGACAACGTCCGAAGGGTTCGCCGTGACCACTTTCTCCAAAAGAGGGGCGGCCTCGCTGAACTTACTTTGCTCGAACAACTGAAAAGCCTGCGTTCGCTCAGCCTGCGCGCCTCCCGCTTCCTGCGCCACCGAGGACACGGTGAAAACAACTCCGAGAAACAGCGCGGCGCAAATCATCAAAGGGAAGCGGCGGTAAGTTATGAAGTGAGTCGTGAGCATTAGATTGTCCTTCTCTGTAAGGCGGTGTAGCTGAATCGTCCGGGTCGGTAGGCAAGTCTATGAGTGGTCGCCGGAATGTGTCAACGCGAGAGAGAAAGACGAATATGAAACTTTCGGTTATGAAGTTGCGCCGCCAAATTACGTCATAAGGCTCGCTCTAATACTTTTCCTTAACGACGTAATTCATATACAAAGCAAACCGGGCGGACAACATTTTGCATGTCGCCCGCCCGGTTCAACCGCGAGACTTGGAAAGCTTTCGACGCGACAACGTGTCATCGTCGCTCTCAAGTTAGGCCTTAACGCCCGGGGGTGCTGCTCCCGGCTTGTTGTTTCCCGCTGGCAGCGTCGTCGCTCGAAGCTTCCGCATTAGCCCGCGCGTCAGCGGTTTGATGCTCGAGTTGGCTACGTTGCGCCACTTCGCGCTGCGTCGAAAGATCAATGCCGATCATGTCCTTGACTCTGCCGAGCAACGCCGGGAGAACGACGCTACGCGCGGTCGTGGATAATTCGTCAACAAAGCGGTCGCCGAGCGACGAAAGCTCAGATTGCAGACGGTCGTAAGCCTTCGTCTCTTTGAAACGGCTGAAATAGCCCGGCTTGTTCTCATCTGCGTCATCATTCGTCGGGGCTTCGTAGCCGCTACTGTAGGACGGTCTCGGAGATGAGGCAGGTGATTCCTCAACGGCCATCGTCGCCGGCGATGACACACGGCGGACGGCGGCGGCCGACCCGTAAGCGCCGCCAAGAATCGGCTGTGCGGCGTAGGGGCGCGACGCGCTTGACACGACCTCCCCGCTCACCGGGTCTGTATCGTGATCGTCGTACTCGTAATCATAGTCGTCGCCGTCGCGATTACCGGCGAATGCGCCGCCGACGCCGTAGCCGAGCAAAAGCCCGACGCCGAGCGCACCGAGACTGAACTCCACCGGGCGGCGGCGAAACTGCTCACGCCAATCGAGGGTATCGCTGATTGATTCTCTGACTTGCTGATATTGATTCGTCACGGTGTCCTTAATTTCTGTCACAGTTTGGGTGATTGATTCGCGCGCTTCTTCCATACGGCGCTGAAGCTCCGCCTTTGTCGCTTCATCATCCGCCTCCGGAGTATCGGTCGCGCGCGCCAGACCTACATTTCGTTCTTCAGCCATTGCTTATCCTTTCTGAGTTCGTCAACACTTCTGTTAGGCACGGGGCTGCGCGCCGCCAAACGGTTTTTACCGACGTAAGCAAGGATACCGCCGATCACGAGGTAGACAATTCCCGTGATGAGAAAGCCCAGCCCGTAACTGCCCGGCCCGTATCTCTGCACGACAGTCGCCACATCATCATTCGCAAACAGCATGGAAATAAAAAAAGCAATTGCCACGTTGACCAGCGCGAACCCGATGATCGCCACCACCGCGCCAACGCCCACTAACGTACCGGCACGCGCGTAAACGGCGGCGTCTTCTTTAAGCTCGACTTTAACAAGGCTCAGCTTCGTGTCAAGAAGCGTCATCACATCGTCGCCCAAGCGCCCGAACAACGTCGGCAACGACTCAATGTCGGCCTGTGATTGTTGTAGTGCCGGCGCGGCAGCCGCTCTTCGCTCTATTTCGGCCATCGCTTTGTGCCTCCCCCTATGATTGTTGCTGATGTGGCGAAGTTCCGGTCGCACTCAATTCGCCGCGCGCCGGAACTCGTGGTGCCACACATAAAATCATTCACCTTAGCGGCGGTTGCTGCCACGAAGCAAAAGCCCAATGACAAAACCTGCGGCGGCTGAAATCAACAATGCCTGCCCCGGTTTCTGACGCGCGTATTCCTTCGCCTCGTCGGCAACTTGGGTGAAATCTTTGTTTTGTAAATCTTTGAATTTATCCCCAACAACAGACATCTTGTCGGCGACGTAATCTTTGGCTTGCGTCGCCGCGTCGGCGACCTTCTGCCCGTACTCTTGTGCTTGCGCTTTGACGCCCGCTGCCGAACCCGTGTCGGTGCTCATGCTGCCCACCCCGCTGCTGCTCGGTGTCATGCTGGTTGACGTATCGCGCGTTGTTCCGGCATCAGTCGCGCCAGTGCCGGCGCCGCCAGTACTGCGTGTCGGTGATTTCGATGTCGGGTCGTTCGAGCCATAATTTTGAGACATTATTTGTTCTCCTTCGTGAGTCGTTAATAAATCGTGTTGCTAAAAGGAAGAGCGTGTGCAAGAGACGACTTCCCATAGAGTTTTGCTTTACCTCGCAAAGGGGAGCAAACAACGTGCCGGTAACGCCTAGCTACGGCGCGGGCGCAGAAGACGTTAAAAGCACCACACAATGCGGTGTCATCAAGCATCTCCGCGCGAAAAATTTTGTTGCGAAAGGGTACGCGCCAAGATAGCACAAGGTCGGGAACAATACAGCCGTAAAGTTTCATGAAACCAGCTTGACAAGATATGCGTAGTGATGTAAGTAAGTACTTACTTGTATGTTTTGATAAACGCTTGAGGCAAAGGATTGAATGAGGGGACACCCGAAACGGCAGAAAGTTGTTAGTGCTGCGATTGTTGGCGGGCGGATGACCGGTGGAGACCGCCGCCGGCAAATCGTCAATGTCGCCATCCGCATCTTTTCCGAGCGCGGCTTTCGCGGCACGACGACGAAAGAAATCGCGGTGGCGGCGGGCGTGTCGGAAGCGATAATCTTTCGACACTTCGCCACCAAAGATGAGCTATACAGTGCGATCATTGACCATAAAGCTTGCTCCGGTGACGCGACGAACGAGAACCCCGCGCTCGTCGAGACGGTGAAGTGTGTGGCCGCCGAGGCAATCGAGCGTAAAGACGACCGGGCCGTATTTGAAGGTATTGCCCGCTCGATGATGGAGCACCACGACCGCGACCCGGAGTTCTTGCGCCTGCTCCTTTACTCGGCGCTCGAAGGTCATCAGTTGGCGCAGATGTTTTGGGATCGCAATGTTCTTTTGATGTACGAATTCTTAGGCGGCTACATCCGCGACCGGCAGCGCGACGGCGCGTTCCGCGACGTTGACCCGGTGGTCGCAGTGCGCGCCTTCAGCGGCATGATTATCCACCATTCGCTGAACAACACCCTCTGGGACAGGCAGCGCAAACTGCTCGGCATCTCGAACGGGGACGCGGCGCGCGAGTTCACCGGGATTCTGCTGCGCGGCATCGCGGAGAACCATCGTCCGGCGGCGGCGCGCGCCGAATCCGGCAAGCGATCTGCGACGGCTG
>JBPCPQ010000008.1:0-2147 GCA_050999015.1 Pyrinomonadaceae bacterium
GGCGTCATTACCTGAACAAGCGACACACCGACGATGTAAAAAAAGCCATTGAGTGCTTCAGGCAGGCGACCGATTTAGACCCCACTTATGCGCAAGCGTGGGCTGGCTTAGCGGATTCTTACGCCACGCTCGGAAGCGGTGGGTACGACCCGCTCCCCGCGCACGAGATAATGCCGAAGGCAAAGGCTGCGGCGGAAAAAGCTCTTCAGATTGACGAAACGCTGAGTGAAGCTCACACCTCGCTGGGAATCATTAAGATTAAATATGAATGGGACTGGCCCGGCGCGGAAAGGTCGCTCAGCCGTGCTGTCGAATTGAATCCCAATAATGCGACCGCCCAATACTGGTACGCCCGCTACCTCACGATAATGGGGCGACATAACGAAGCCATCGAAGAAAGCCGGAAGGCGCGTGACTTAGACCCGATCTCGGCATTCACCAACGCCAACGTCGTGCGAGCAGTCTACTTCGCGCGCGATTATGATCGGGCGATTGAAGAAAGTCGTAAGGCCAGCGAGATGGATCCAACATTTCCTACGCCTTACAATCTTGCCGGCCTCTCTTACCTGCAGAAGGGGATGTACGAAGAGGCCCTCGCCGAGTTTCAAAAGGTGCCACGCCTCTCCAAGGACGCCGCCTTCTCCGCACCCCTCGTCGGATACACTTACGCGGTTTCACATCGGGCGGGTAAAGCGCGAGAAATTATTGATGACTTGGCGCGGCTTGCCGAATCGAGGTACGTCTCGCCCGAAGATTTCGCCGCCATATACATAGGTCTCCGAGATAAAGACATGGCGTTCAAACTGCTGAACAAAGCTTGCGACGAGCGCACGATTTCAATGGCCTACATCAAGGTAGAGCCGCTGTATGATTCCCTTCGCAGTGATCCGAGGTATGCCGACCTCGTGCGGCGCATCGGTCTTGAGCAGTAAGTTACATCTTCACGAATGAAGTTAAATCTGCGGCGCGGGTTTGAAACTCGCGCCGCCGCTTTATGTTGTTGACAGAACTCAGCGCACGACTCTGATGGAGAGAGCCTGCGTGTCGGTGGCCGGAGGCGTCTGATTGTCCGCGACGCGCACCGTGAAATTCCACGTCCCCGTCGTTGTCGCCTTGCCGCTGATGACGCCGGTTGAGGCGTTGAGCGAAAGACCCGGCGGCAGGTTGCTGCCCTGTGCGAGCGACCATGCGTAGGGCTGGACGCCGCCGGTCGCTTGTAGCGTCTGGCTGTACGATTTGCTGCGGCGCGCGTCCGGTAGACTCGCGGTCGTGATGTTGAGCGCATTGACCGGCGCGGCGTTGATCGTCACGGAAAAAGCTTTCGCCGCACTGTCGGCAGGACTCTGTGAGTCCGCGACTTGCGCGGTGAAGGTTGACGTGCCGGCGCTCGTCGGCGTGCCGCTGATGGCGCCCGTTTGCGAGTTAAGAGTTAGTCCAGCCGGCAGACTTCCCGAAACGACCGACCAAGCATATGGACTGACGCCGCCGGTCGCGCCGAGCGTCGCGGAGTAGGCGACGCCGATTGTGCCGTTGGAAAGATTCGTCGTTGTAATCACGAGATCGGCGGGCGCGCTATTCCCGAATTCGTAAGCGCCGATGTCGAGATTTCCGTCGGCGGGACGCGCTTCACCCGATTGGTGCTTGACATAGTGGCGCGCTACGTCGTGAGTGGGAAGAACATTCGGGTTGAGCATCGTCCCCGCATTGATGCATGAGGAGCTGGCGACGAGATGGTAATTCTGCGCGGCTTCGTCGGCGAATCCCGGCGACGCGCCTTCAATTGAAGTGCCGTCATTGTTGACTGTGCCGCTGAGCGTGCCGAACGTGTTGACCCAACCGGGCTTCAGCCAGTTGTGGCTGAAGTCGAGGACGCCGGTTGAATCCAAAAGCGATAAGGTGCTCCCCGGTGCCGTGACGTAGAAGATGTTATTGCGCGCGTCGGCCTGCTCCTCGTTTGTCGAAAGACGAAAGAGCGTTGTGCGGTCGGTGCGGGTCGAGACGACGGTGTTGTTGTAAAAGAAGAGCGTGCCCTTGCGGTAACTGGCGGGCGTGGCGCTGTCGCCGCCGTAATGCACGATCTGCCGGTTGCCCGCCGCGTCCGGCTCAATGAGAGTGTTTCCGTAAACGTGCGTCTCGCGGTAGCGCGG
>JBPCPQ010000203.1:0-2332 GCA_050999015.1 Pyrinomonadaceae bacterium
ATGCGAGCGTTTTCGCAAGCGCGCCGCGCCGCAACTTCATTGATGACTTCGTACTGAGGAAACTCGAAAACCTCAATATCACTCCGTCGGGCGCGGCGACCGACAGCCAGTTCATTCGCCGCGCGTATCTCGACGCCATCGGCACGCTCCCCACCGCCGACGAGGTGAAGAGGTTTCTCGCCGACACCGCGCCCGACAAACGCAATAAGTTGATCGAGTCGTTGCTCGCGCGTCCCGAATACACCGACTACTGGTCATATAAGTGGTCTGATTTATTTCTCGCGTCGAGCCGAAAGCTTCAGACGAAAACGCTACTTTCGTTCAACGAGTGGATTCGAGAAAGCGTCAGAACTAATAAGTCATGGGACAAATTCGCGCGCGAACTTGTAGCGTCGTCGGGCACGAGCCAGACGAACGGCGCGGTCAATTACTATGTCATCCACAAAAGCCCGATTGATCTGGCGGAGAACATGACCGTCGCCTTCATGGGCATTCGGATGACCTGCGCGCGCTGCCACAACCATCCGCTTGAGAAGTGGACGCAGAAGGATTATTACGGCTTCGCTAATTTGTTCACGCGCGTCAGCACGAAAGCCGGCGCCGCGCCGGGCGATACGGTCGTCTTCTCAAGCCCGCTTGGCGACATCAATCACCCGCGACTCGGCAAGCCGATGCCCGCGCGCCCGCTCGACGGCGAGGCGCTCGCGCCCGACTCCACGAAAGACCGCCGCGAGCACTTCGCCGACTGGCTTACGTCGCCCGACAATCCTTACTTCACACGGATGATCGTCAATCGCGTGTGGAAGAACTTCATGGGGCGCGGACTCGTCGAACCCGTTGACGATATGCGCGCGACGAACCCGGCGTCGAACGAAGATTTGATGAACGCGCTGGTGCAGGATTTCGTCAAACACAAATTCGATCTCAAGCACTTGATCCGCACCGTGATGCAATCGGCGACGTATCAATTGTCTTCCGACACCAACTCGACGAACGCGAAAGACGATAAATACTATTCTCATTTCATCGCGCGCCGGCTGCCGGCGGAAGTGATCCTCGACGGGCTTTCGCAAGTCACCGGCGTGCCGACCGGTTTCGACGGCTACCCGGCGGGGACGCGCTCGCTGCAACTCCCCGACTCGCGTGTGGATTCATACTTCCTAACCGTCTTCGGAAGACCAGAACGCTTGATTACATCTGACGCCGAACGCACGCAGGACCCGAGTCTCACGCAGGCGCTGCACATCATCAACGGCAAAACAATCAACGAGAAACTCCGCACCCCCGGCGGCACACTCGACCGTTTCGACAAACAGAACTCTTCGGACGAAGAGATCGTCGAACAACTCTACCTTTCGGCATACAGCAGGTATCCGACTGACGGCGAGAGCGAACGACTCACGCGGGCACTGGCGAAAGAAAGCGGCTCCGACCGGAAGGCCGTTCTCGAAGACCTCGCGTGGGCAATCCTGACCGGGCGCGAGTTTTTATTCAACCACTAACTTCCGTGTGTGGCGTTGTCTTCTCTGTGTCCTCTGTGTTTCTCCGTGACCTCTGTGTTAAGAACGGTGAATCTTTGACACAGAGACACGGAGGAGGAATCACAGATGGCACAGAGAAGCAGTCAATCTTCCGCCGAAAAACTGATGCGAAGTCATTCCGCTCCTCCGACATTTTTGCCGACGACCCGCGCCCGCGTCTGCTGCGTTGGATTTTTTTTGGTGATCGTCGTGCAGATTCTTTCATCATCTCACACCGGCGCGACCGCCAGCCCTGACGTTGATTACGCGCGAGACATTCAGCCGATTTTCAACTCCAACTGCACTGTCTGTCATAACAACACCGACCGGATGGGTGGCCTGAGTCTTGAACGCTACGACGAATTAACGAAGGGCGGCGCGAAAGGACACGAGGTGGTTTCGGGCGACAGCGCGAAGAGCCGTCTTGTGGGAATGATCGAAGGCAGCGTCACACCCACCATGCCGCCGGGCGGAAAGCTCAAGCCCGATGAGATCAAAGCAATTAAAGATTGGATTGACGCCGGGGCGCTTCCGCCGAAGCGGGGGGAGATGAACGCGACATCCGTCGCGGCTACCGTGACAACTGCCGCAGCGATGATCCCTGACATTAAACCGACGACCGCCGTCATGTCGCCCGTCACGTCGCTCGCTTTCCGGCCTGACGGCGGGGCGATTGCGGCGACCGGATTCAGAGAGGTTCGTATTCTCGCCAACGCCGACGCGCGAGCGTTGAAGTCGCTGACAGGGATGAACAGCGCGGCGCGCACTGTCGCTTACAGTCCTGACGGAAAACTTCTCGCGGCGGGCGGCGG
>JBPCPQ010000231.1:0-2990 GCA_050999015.1 Pyrinomonadaceae bacterium
TTGCGACCGCGAGTCCCAGATCATTGTGGCAGTGGACGCTGATCGTCACGCCGGAGTCATCGCCGATGACGCGCTCACGCACGGTGCGAATCAGTTGCGCGAACTCGTTCGGAGTGGCGTAGCCGACGGTGTCAGGGATGTTGATCGTGCGCGCGCCTTCAGCGACGGCGACAGCGATTACTTCGCATAAATAATTAACGTCGCTGCGCGTCGCGTCCTCGGCGGAAAACTCCACGTCGTCGGTCAGCGAGCGGGCGAGGCGCACCGACTCCTGCGTCATCCGCAGGACTTCGCGTCGCGTCTTTTTCAGTTTGTGCTCAAGATGAATGTCTGAGGTGGCGACAAAAGTATGCAGGCGTGGGTGCGCCGCGCGCCGCAACGCCTCCCACGCCCGCATAATATCCTGCTCCGTCGTTCGGCATAGAGCAGCAACCACAGCCCTCCGGCATTCAGCGGCGACCCCTTCAACCGCCGCGAAATCGCCTTCGGACGCAATCGGAAATCCGCCCTCGATAACGTCAACGCCGAGCGTCTCAAGCTGCCGCGCGAGGCGCACCTTTTCATCAAGGTTCATCGAGCAACCGGGTGATTGCTCGCCGTCGCGCAGCGTCGTGTCGAAAATCGTTATCCGTTCAGTAGCTTTGATCGTCATACAATTTCAAGCCTCAAGCACAGGGAATCGTAAAGAGGATAGAGAGCGAAGTCAAAGTTATAAATTTTATATAAGAATAAACGAGACTAACTCAAGGGAAAGCTCCTCGAAGTGTATTTTGAAAGCCACATGAAGCCGGGCTGGAGGTCGGTTGGCGTTGCACAAAGGTGGATAAGTTAAGCGCCTGTGGAATTAGTTCGCATCGCCCCGGTATGCTTGCTCGAACGCACTCAGGCGCTGTTTTCTTTGGCCTGCTGGCGGAGCACTTCGAGAAAAGCTTGCGCCGCGTGAGAAAAGGTGACGCCGCGCCGGTGCGCCGCCCAAATTGTGCGCGTGTAGGAAAGGCCGCGCACGGGAACGGTCGCCAGCGTGCCGCGCTCCAATTCTTCGCGGACGCACATGCGCGGCACGAACGCGAGGCCGATCTTCTGCTGGACGAAACGCTTAATCGTCTCGACGGTCGCTAGTTCGAGCGTGATGTTGAGCGGCGTGTGTGACTTCGCAAAGGCTTCGATGACTTTCAGGCGCGAGGCCGTCTTGACGTTGTGGGCGAGAAACGATTCTTTGCCGAGGTCTTTGATGGACACCGAATTGCGCTCGGCGAGCGGGTGCTTCGGGTTGAGGATCAACACCAATTCGTCGTTCAGCACCGGAAACGCTTCGAGGTCGCGGTCGTTCGGCTCCGAGGCCATCAACGCGAAATCAACATTGCGATCCAACACCTCGCGCGGCAGACGCTCGGAGACGTGCCGGTAAATCTCGACCTTCACCTTCGGGTGGCGGCTCCTGAACGCGATGATGACCTGCGGCAGAAGATACAGCGAAGTGCTTTCGTTAGCGCCGACGCGCACGCGCCCGCGCTGCAACGTGTTCAGTTCCGAAACCGTCTCGCGCGCCTGATCGCGTAGCGCAATGATCCTCCCGGCGTAGTCATGGACGATCTGCCCGGCTTCGGTCAGCGTCGGCGTCTTCTGCGAGCGGTCGAAGAGCGACGCTCCGATTTCTTCTTCGAGACGGCGGATGGCAATGCTGACCGCCGGCTGCGTGCGGAATACGCGATCAGCAGCCTTCGAGAAACTGCCCTCCTCAACCACCCGCAGGAAAAATTCGAGCTGCGTAAATTCCATAAGCTTAACCCACCGGAAGCGACCCTCTTCGATGAGAGGCCGTGAGAGATATGTTTATAGTTATATCAAAACAATAAATAACACAAGCCGTTTCTTTCGCTTCCGACGCCGACGGACGAGTTGCTTGACTTAACTCGAAACCCGCATCTATGCTTCACCGCGCCCTGACGCGACAGACAAATTTATAAGAAGGCAAAAGTAACAAGGTAGAAGTGAGCGGGCACTTCTTCAAGTAACCAAATCATGAGCAATGTTTATTTTGTTACCGGCGCGCAGGGATTCATCGGTTCGTGGGTCGTCAAGGCGCTCGTCGAGCGCGGCGACATGGCCGTTGTTTTCGACCGCAGCGACGATTCGCGTCGCCTCGCCGCCGTGATGAAGCAAGAGGCGCTCGAGCGCGTGCGCTTCGCCATCGGTGACATCACTGATGGCGCGGCGGTGCGCGCGGCGATAGAGGCCTCCGGCGCGCGGCGCGTGATTCACCTCGCGGGGCTACAGGTGCCGACCTGTAAGGCCGACCCGGTGGCGGGCGCGCTGGTGAACGTCGTGGGCACGCTGAACATTTTCGAGGCGGCGCGAGGGGTGGGCGCGGAGCGCGTCGTCTATGCGAGTTCCGCCGCTGTCTTCGGGATGAGCGAAGAGAGTGCGCCCCTCGACGAATCCGCCGCGTGTGATCCGACGACGCATTACGGAGTTTTCAAGCGCGCCAACGAAGGCAACGCGCGCGTTTACTTTCTCGACCACGGTCTATCAAGTGCGGGGCTTCGTCCCTACACTGTTTACGGCGTCGGGCGCGACACAGGTATCACGAGCGACCCGACGAAGGCGATTAAGGCCGCGATTCTGGGTCGCCCGTTCCACATCCGCTTCGGCGGCGCGACGGATTTTCAGTACGTCGCCGACACCGCCGCCGCCTTCATTGCCTGCGCCGACCGCGCTCCCGCCGGTGATTTCGTCTTCAATCTGCACGGCGAGACGACTGAAGTCGCTGAGATGGTGCGCGTCATTGACGAGGAACTACCCGCACATCAGCGGGGCTTGGTTACTTTCGGCGGAGCGCCGATTCCGGTCGCCCCGTACCTGAGCGACGCGGCGATTCGCGCGACAATCGGAGACGTGCCTTCAACGCCGCTCGTCGAAGGCGTGCGCGAGACGATCAAGCGTTTCATCGAATTGCGCAACGAAGGACGCCTCGACACGAGCGACATTGA
>JBPCPQ010000055.1:0-4721 GCA_050999015.1 Pyrinomonadaceae bacterium
AAGCGCACCTGACGAACGTCGCCCGCCGCGTCCGGCGGCAACTCTCCTTCAAGATTCGTTTCGACGCGCAACGTCGGAAGTCCGCCGTTGCCTTCGGGCATCGAGATGTTCTGCGCGGTTGGCTTCACGCGCACGCGCGCGCCGTCAACAATCACGACCAAACCTTCAGCGTACTGCGGGACGACGAGCGCAAGGTAAGCGTCAAGTTCCCCTTTCGACAGCTTACCGTCGGCGTCCTTATCAATTGTTTGTGACTGTTGGAAGGTGGGAATTTCCGCCATGTCCACGACGTAGCGGACGCGCACACGCTCCGCGCCGGCCTCGACGCGGGCGAAGTGGTTGATTGTGAAATTTCCCAGCGGGTGCGCCGCGACCTGAATGGCGAAGTTTGCAAAAACAACAGCAACGGCCAGTACGGAAACAATCTGGCGGAGAGGATGTGGCTTTAACGTCGGGCAAGTGTTCGTCATAAACTTTTACAGGTTAGGTCTCAGACGTCCGACCGCCGCACGACAAGACTCAGAGATTAGACTTTAATTTTCGCAAGCGTCTCTCGCGCCACGTCCGCTTGCAACACGTCGAACGAAGGATTGATCTTGACCGCCCCCTCTAAATACTTCGTTGCGTTGCGACGGTCGCCGAGCGCGTTGGCGATCATGCCGGCATGATAGAGAAGTCGGGGATCATTCGTTCCCAATCTGAGAGCTTCGTCCATCGCTGTTTTCGCTTCCGCGAATTGGCCTTTTTTGTAGAGACACCACGCGAGCGCATCGGACGTGTAGATGTCGGCGCGGGCGGCACGCTCACGCCGCGCGATTTCTAGCGCTTCGTCGAGTTTGATGTCGTGGTCAGCGTAGAAGAGCGCCAACTGGCGCGAGTATGTTTCACCGCCGGCCACACCGCCGCGCTCGATGAACTCGACCAGATCATACTGCTTTTTCGCTTCGTCCGCGCGTCCGAACTTCGCGTATAAATCGCCGAGCGCAATCGCGGTGTCGGGCAGCGGCACACGATCTTGTGCGCGTTTGTAGAAATCAATTGCGCCGTTCATGTCGCTGGCGGCGGCGCGGGCGCGGGCTTTCGCGGCGAGCGCCAAATAATAGTTCGGGAAAACGGCGAGCGCATTGTCGTACTCTTTTTCGGCGAGCGCCAGCTTACCGGCGTTCATCAATTCATCGCCGAGATGGACGCGGCACCACGCGACACTCTCAAGGTCGCGCGGGTCGGCGGCTTTGGCGGCAACCCCCATCGCCTCAATCGCCCCCTCGGTGTCGCCATGAAGTGAGCGCAAATAAGCGACGCGCGCGTAGGCATCCATGTCGGGGCGCAAGTCCATTCGCTTCTGCGCGGCTTCAATCGCCGCGTCGTAGTCGCCCAGTTCGACGTAAGCGTCGGTAAGCGCGCCGTAAGCATGATATTCCTGTGGGCGCATCGCTTGCGCGAGGCGCGCGACTTCGAGCGCCTCGCGGAAGCGGTGAAAGGTCAGCAACAACTTGGCGCGGAGCACGAGCGTGCTGTAACTGTCCGGCACAAGCTCTAAAGATTTTTGAAGTGCGGCATCCGCACGCGCGTTGAAACTGAAGTCTCCGGTCTCGCGCGCCTTCTGCATGAAAGCATCGCCGAGCAAGTTGTAGCCGTCGGGCTTTTCGCCCGCGCGCTCGATCATACCCTGCGCGGCGCGGACGCGCGCATCGGCGGGAGATGAAGATTCCGCGAGAGCGCCGCGAGCGGAGAGATTTTCGACGGCCTTTGCCGCCTTCGACGCCGGTTTATTCGTCACCGCACGGATGCCGAAGACGGCAGCGGTGAGTACCCCGATTGCCACCAGCGCGAGCACGATTGTTCTAGTTGCTTTCATAATATCGTTTAGTCTAAGAAATAAAGTGACAATAGCCTGAAGGAAAACGCTGTGCTGTTTTGCGCCGGAGGCGCAACGGAGATTAGCCGGTGGTGCAACCACCGGAATAGGGAACAATGTAAGTCCGTGCCCTGAAGGGGCACAGGAAATCGCTGTGCCTGTGAACCAGCGTTCCGGCGCCCCTACAGGGCGCGATCAAAACGGGTACTCAACTCCGGTGGTTGCACCACCGGCTAATCTCTCTTGTCCCTTCGGGACGTAAATCCCTGACTAATTCTTTTTGCAATCTATAGCGTGGATGAAGAGTGCGTGAGATTTCATCACACGCACTCTTCGCTTTACGTTACCACGTCGGCACGACCTGCGCCGAGTGATGGTTAGGGCACAATCACATTGCCGGGCAGCGGTCTCGGCAGGTGATGATCGTGCGGCCTGCTGCCCCGGATGTTGCCGGAGTGCGGTGTCCCCAAGTACGGGAACCGAGTCAGGAACGGGATGTCGTTAGAGTCCACGCCGTCGCCGATGACGTTGTTCGGGAAGACGTTTTGGGCTGGCGTGAACGGCGTGCCGCCCAGCGCCGCGCGCAAATCGATGTCCACCACGTCGTCGGTGACGCGCCGCCCGTTCGGGAAGCCCGCCGGATCGCCGCCCAACAGGCCAAGGCGACTCGGATTCGCCGACGGCGGAATTGCGACGTTGAGCCGCTGGTACTCGTGCGGCACACCGTCCGACAGGAAAGTAGTGAAGCCCGGTGCCCCCGGCACTGAGCCGGCGGGAATGCCGGTCGCAAAGATCATTACCAGATCGTTACGCGGCGGCGGCGGAATCGAGATTTGGATTCCCTCGAAATTGGCAAGAGCCGTCTGAATCAGCCTCGGCAATTCAGGATCGAGCACCGCCGGAGCTAACACGGCGTCACTCGCCGGTGTCAGCGTGTTAAAGGTGTCTTTCAATCCGAGCGGCACGATGAGTTCGTTCACCAGCGGGTTGCCGAGGCGCGACACCTGCGCGAATGGGCCGGCGGACTGAAATCTTCGGAGCGGACGAATGACTTGCGTCGTCTGGCGGCTGGCCGTTGACCACACGCCGATGACCGCGTTCGCGGCGGTCGTGCTGGTCGGCACTCCGCCGTCGCGCGTCAGGGCCGAGATCGGAACCTCGACGGCGATGGTGTTGACGTTGAAGCCGTCGGTCGCGCCGAAGCCGCCCGTGTCAAAGTTCATGGCGCTGAGGTTCGCGGGATTGATCGCGCTCAGATTGAAGTTGTCGAAGACGCCGCCGAGGTCAATGTAGAAGCCCTCGTCCCGCTGGCCGGCGAAGACCCGCCCGCCGCCCGGCAAGTTGTATACCGCTTGCGACGCGAGGTTGGCTTCGTAATTCGGCGTGGCTCTTCCGCCGATGTTGCTCGGCGGCATGCGGAGGTTGCTGGCGAGCACCGTCGCATTTTTCCCGGTCGCGTTGCGGCGCACGGAGACGGTGTAGGTCTGATACTCGTTGTAATCGGGATCGGTATTGGATTCGATGATCCCGTTCTGGTTGATGGTGGTCATGCCGAGGGCGGTGGTCGGTCTCACGAAATCCGTCCTGAACCGGAACTGATAACTGATGTCCTCGACGCCGTCGCCGGTGTTATCAATCTTAATTTCGTAGAGCACGGTGTCGTCGAAGAGGTAGAAATGTGGGCCGCCCGAAGGTTCCTGAAAAGGAATGAAGTTCGAGATCAGCGTCACGAATCCTTCGCGCCCCGCCTCGGTGCTGCGGAAGGAGTAGACGTCCGTGTTGTCGGCCAGCGGGTCGCCCGTTCGGAGCGGCGCTTCGCGGTGGCTCGACGCCTGCGACGGATTCTGCACAGGCGCGCTCACGAGCAGCGATAACGCCAACGCCCCGACCGCGCTCGCGGTCAACAACTTTCGTAAGGGCAAGTTTTTTCGCATCTTGGTTTCCTTTCACTGTAGCCGACGAGCGTTCTCAATGGTTGCTCATTCGGACTGGTGGTAAAAGAGGTCAGAGGCCAGAGGTTAGAGGTCGGTTAAAAACTTTCCTCTCTGCACTCGTTCCGCTTTTTCATTTCGAGGCGCTGAGTGATGTGAATCGTAGTGACTCATGGAAAGCTCAATTTGAATCTTGAGCTAATATCACTCTGCGCTGATTTCGTTTTGACGGTTGCGGCGGCGACGAACTCGCGCGGCGACTCCGGCGAGGCCGGTGCCTAAGAGCAACATCGTCGTCGGTTCAGGGATCGGCGCGGCACCCGTCACGTTGTTACCTGAAATCGTGACCGAGAAGTTGCCGTTGCGCCGGACGCCGAAAGCATCCACAAATCGAGCGCGGAAGTTACCGTTACCTTCCTGCGAGAATCCCTCTTCGAGCGTCGGCCCGACGGGCACGTTGCCGAATTGGGTGACGCTGAAGATGTAGAACCCCGGAGTGAGAGTGGTCTGCAAAAAGGAATCGTACAGACCGGCCATCTCGTTCACGTCGTCGTTGAACTCGATGAAAGCTGCGCTCACCAATTCCGTTCCGTCCACGAAGTTGGTCGGAAGCGGCCCGACGAACGGCGCGTTGAGTAGCAAGCCGTCAACCATTACGCCCGGGTTGACTTGGAATAACGCGACAAACGGATCGAAGCCGCCCTGCGCGTATGACGTGGTGTTAATTGTCACCGTTGAAGACGAAGAACCGCCGACGGTGAAGCCGAACAGACGAACCTCGTCGTCGGTCGCAAGTGTTCCCGTGAATGTAAAAGTGTCCGCCCTTGCGGCGGGCGCGGCGGCGAAGACGAGAACTACAAACGCCGCCAGCGCAAGGCTGATCTTTCTTAGGTAGGACATCTAACGTGCTCCTTTCTCCCTTTGAGAAAACA
>JBPCPQ010000458.1:0-3989 GCA_050999015.1 Pyrinomonadaceae bacterium
GTGCCCTCGTCGTAAATGACGCCGCCGGCGGTTCCGGCGTAGCAGGTCATCTGCGCCTTCTGCTCTTCCTGCGCTTTCGCAATCAGGCCGTGCATGTAGATGTCAATCGCCGCTTTGAAGAATCCAGCGTCGCCGCCGTAGTTGTTCTTGATGGCGGCGTGGCGCGAATCGTCGTCAATCATCCCCGCCAGTTTAGCGTAGCGCGAATGATCAATGTCCAATTCCTTCGGATCGGCTGACGGCGGGCGGATATAATTGAAGTTTACCTTGTCGGGCTTCAGGTCGTATTTCAGGAAATCGTACCATTGAAAAATCGTATCCTGATTCGAGTTCATGAAACAGGTGCAGGTCTGAATGTCGAGGCGCGGGTGCTCGCGTTTGATGGCTTGAAGCTGGCGCGCAGTGTCAATCGCAATCGTCCACGAGCCGGGCTTCTGACGAATCTTCTCATGCTGCGCTTCGAGTCCGTCAATGCCGAGCGCGACCGCGACGTTCAGGTTCGGACACTCGTCGAGGATGCGCGTCACGTCAGGCATGATGCGCTTTTGAATCTGCCCGTTTGACATCAAGTAGACCGATTCGAGTTTGTTGTTCTCGTAGAATGCGCGCACGATCTCCGGCAAATCCTTGCGCGTGAACGGCTCGCCGCCGGCGAGAATGAGCACGCCGAGGTTGCCGCCGAGCGTCTCGGAAATCTTCTCGATTTCCTCCGTCTTCATCTGCAACTTCTTGCGCGGGCGGTCGTCGAGTTCTTCCGTGAAGAAGCAGTGCGTACAGCGCATGTCGCATACTGACGTTACCAGAATGTTCAGGAGCACCGGCGCGAACGGCTGGCCGATGGCGAGTTTGGCGTAGCGTTTCAGTAGTTCTTTGGTTGTGTAGTCCATCAGAAAACCCTTTTGGCTTAGCGCGACTCCGAAGGCCGCGCTGTCGGTCGTCTCGGGGAGAGACGGCAACGATTACAGATACGGTATTTCGCCCGACCTGTCAACGCGAAGCATTTGTGGGTTGCTTCGCGCCGGGACTTTGATGAAGGATGTTTCTTCAAGGGTGCGCGCTGAGAATGTATTTTTTTTGTAAGCGCAGTCCTTGAGCAGCAAATTTAATACCGGCGAAGCAGGACGTGGCTTCACGGGGCTGCTGGCTAACCCTCTATAGCCTGCCGCTCTTACCTTCTCGCCTTCCTTCCAGCGCGTCATCAACCGAGAGTTTGCCGGCTCCGTGCAGCAACAAGAAGCAGGCGGCGAACAGCATCACCAGAGCGGGAAATGTGTTCGGATAGGCGTCCCCGCGATGGGCGATGACGAGCGCGGCGACAAAGTTGATGATCATGACGACGGCGGCGTAGCGAGTGGCCGCGCCGAGGATGAAGAAGATTCCGCAGACGAACTGCGCGTAAGCCGACAGGAACGCGGAGAACAAAGGCACTGGCACGCCGCGCGCCGCGAGGAAACCGGCGAACTCTTCCATCCGGGCGTAGCTGAAAACATTGTCCTGCGTGCCGTAGATGAGATGAAAGCCGACGATCAGCCGGATGAAGATGGCGGCGAAGTATTTGTACTTATCAAGGAAGGTGAGATTCGGGAGCATGTTCTCTTCTGCTATTAAAGCGATTCACGCGACGGGAATTACGTCGTCCCGGCGCGTTCGTCGCGGACGTTGATGCCGAGAGCGCGCATGCGGCGGTAGAGATGGCTTCTGTCTATCCCCATCAATTCGGCGGCGTGCGAGACATTACCATCGGCTTCGAGAAGTTTCTTTTTGATGAACTCCCTCTGGTGCGCTTCGCCAGCGTCTTTGAATGACGAGTATTTTGACGAGGCGGCGGGCGGGTCTTCGCCGCCGAGCGGCGGTAAGTCGCCCGCGCCGACATTCATTGGCGCGTGCATGATACAGACGCGCTCGATTGTGTTACGCAGTTCGCGCACATTACCCGGCCACGCGTAATTTTGCATCGCCTCAATCGCGTCCGGGGCGAAGCGCTTCGGCTTCTGCGTGTTGGCCCCGCAGAATTTCCGGTTAAAGTGCTCGACCAATAGCGGCACGTCTTCGAGCCGTTCTCGAAGCGGCGGCAACTCGAATGGAATCACGTTGAGGCGGTAGAACAGATCGGCGCGAAATTTACCGGCCTCTATCTCATCGTCCAGGCGCTTGTTCGTCGCCGCCAACACGCGCACGTCAACGCGGACGGAGTGCGACGCGCCGACCGGCTCGAATTTTTGTTCTTCGAGTACGCGCAAAACTTTCGCCTGCGTGCGCGCGCTCATGTCGCCCACTTCATCGAGAAACAACGTCGCCCCATCCGCCAATTCAAACTTCCCGCGCTTCGCTGCGGTGGCACCGGTGAACGCGCCTTTAACATGGCCGAACAACTCCGACTCAATCAATTCTTCGGGACTCGCCGCGCAATTCAGTTCGATGAAATGAGCGCCGGCGCGGCGCGAGCCGGCGTGAATGGCGCGCGCGACAAGCTCTTTGTCGGTTCCCGATTCGCCGTAGATCAGCACGCGCCCGTCGGTCGGCGCGACCATCGCAATTTGTTTCCGCAGCGCGCGCATTGCCACCGACTCACCGACCATCGCGCTTTCCTCGCGCAACTCCGTCGTGAGCGCCGCGTTGACGCGCTCCAGATCATACTGGCGCAGAGCGTTCCGCACGGTCAGGACGGTCTTCTCGATGGAGAGCGGTTTCTCGATGAAATCGAACGCGCCGAGTTTCGTCGCGCGCACCGCCGTCTCGATGTTGCCGTGACCGGAGATCATCACGACCGCCGCTTCCGTCGCGTTCGCACGCAACCGCGCGAGCGTCTCCAACCCGTCAATCCCCGGCAACCACACGTCGAGCAGCACACATCCGTAAGCGCGCCGCTCAACCGCCTTCAGACACTCTTCGCCCGACGCCACCGCGTCGGCCACGAAGCCCTCGTCTTCGAGCACCGCACGCAGTGTCTCGCGAATGCCCCGCTCGTCGTCAACAATGAGAATTGATTCAGGCATAAGAAGCAGAGGTTAGAGGCTAGAGGTCGGAGGTTAGTCAAAGACAGTTTTCAACTGACCTCTGACCTCTGCTTTTCCTCGTCGGCGACCGGCAACTCGAAGATGAAGCGCGCGCCGCGTGGACGGTTGGTTTCGGCACGGATGCGTCCTCCGTGCTCGGCGATGATGCGTTGCACGATGGCGAGACCGAGTCCCGTGCCGCGCCCGCGCGTCGTGAAGTATGGTTGAAGGAGGCGCGGCATATCAGCGTGCGCGACGCCGTGCCCGGTGTCCACCACTTCCGCGAGGAGCAGGCCGCGCGCATGGTCGTGCCCGGTCGCCACAGTGATGCGCCGCTCGCCTTCCGTTTCCGCCAGCGACTCCACAGCATTGTCTATCAGGTTAACGAAAACGCGACGCAACTGTTCCGCGTCGAGCATTGCGCTCGGCAAGGCGTGAGCGAGCCGCACATCCATTCGCACATCGTCCAGACGGTCTTCGTAAAGCGCTACCGCTTGGCGCGTCACTTCGTTCAAATCAGCGCACTCCAAACGCACGTGCGGGAGCCGAGCAAAGCGCGTGAACTCGTCAACCATCGCCTTGAGGCCGGCGACCTCGCGCGTGATCGTCGCGGTGCATTCTTCGACAATCTGCGCGACGCGCTCCTTCGCCTCCGCCCCATTTCCCCCGTTGCCGTTGGCCGCGCCGTTTGTCGGGATGACATTAGTGTCGTGCTCACCGTTGGAACTGCGGCGGAAGTTGCGGGCAATGCGTTCGGCGGAGAGTTGAATAGGGGTCAGAGGGTTTTTAATCTCGTGCGCCATGCGTCGCGCGACTTCGCTCCACGCTGCCGCGCGCTGTGCTGTGAGCAGTTCAGACAAATCCTCCATCATCACAACCACGCCGCGCCCTTCTCCGGCGCGCTGGTTCAGCGCCGTCGCGGTGATTGCGACCGGAATCTTGACCGGAACTGTGACCGGAATTACTCCGTCCACTTCTTCGCCATCGTGCGCC
>JBPCPQ010000132.1:0-7557 GCA_050999015.1 Pyrinomonadaceae bacterium
CCGAGCGCAAAACTTCGAGCATCCCCGAACGAGTCAGGCGCGCGATGTAGGCCATGTAAATCGCCGAGAGCGTCACGACCGGGAGCACCAGATTCCAACTCGGAAAGCCGCCCCATCTGGCGGGCGGAAGCCAGAAGAGCGTCAGTGAAAAGACCAGCACGAGAATCGGACCGAGAACGAAATTCGGGAGCGAGATGCCGAGCATCGCCACTGCCATCGAGCCGTAATCGAGCCGTGAGTTTTGTTTAAGCGCAGCAAGCGTTCCGGCGGTGACGCCGACGATGAGCGCCAGAAGATACGCGCACAGTCCGAGTGTCGCCGAGACCGGCAACGTGCGCGCAAGGATGCCGTTGACGGTCTGCCCCTCGAACTTCAGAGAGGAGCCGAGGTCGCCGCGCAAGACGTTCCCGATCATCCGTCCGTACTGCACATACCACGGCTGATTAAGACCGTATTTCTCGCGGATGTTTTTCTCGATGGCGGGCGGGAGTTTCTTCTCGCCGGAGTAGAAGTTTCCCGGCGCGAGCCTGATGAGTCCCCACGTCAGCGTAACGACGATCAAAACCATCGGTACGGTGACGAGCAAACGACGGACAATAAAACCGAACATCACGCATCACTCCTTCTATTCGATCATCTGCGGCACGCCGCGATCCCACTTCGCCGGGTCGGGTTCGATGTAAACGTACTTCCATGCGAACATGCTGCCCGGATTCGGATACATGCCCTTGACGTAAGGCTTCTTCATCCAGTTGGTCGCCGGTGTCCAGATCGGGATAATTGGCTGCGCTTCAATAATCATCGCTTCGGCCTTCGCCAGCATCTCGTAACGCTTCTGCGGATCAAGCGTGCGGTTCGCTTCATCAAGTAGCGCAGCATATTTCGGGTCCCACCAGCCGGTGCCGTTGTCGCCTTCTGCGGTGTAGAAAAGATTCAGGAACGTGAACGGGTCCATATAGTCGCCGACCCAGCCGCGTCGCGCGAAACCTTTGTACTCGACGTTGGCAATATGGTTGAGGTACGTTTTGAATTCCATGTTTTTAATCGGCACCGTGATGCTGAGATTCTGCTTCCACTGCGCCTGCACGAACTCGGCCGTCGCCTTGTTGGTCTCCGTCGTGTTGTAAGTAATCTCGACATCCCCGACGGGGAATCTCTTCGGGTCGAACTTGCCGGAAGCGTCTTTGTAGCCGGCCTCGGCGAGCAGTTGCTTCGCCTGTTCGGGGTCGAAGTCGAGACCCTTCGGCTGCGGGTAGCCGGGGAAAATTCCTTCCGGCGAAAAAGCGGTTAAAGGTTTAGCTGTCTTCTTCCATTTCGCCAGCGAGTTCCGGTCAATCGCCATGCTGAACGCCCGGCGCACACGCTTGTCATTCATCGGCGGCTTTTTGGTGTTGATTAGATAAAACTCAATCGCCACTTCCGGCGCGTCCATGTAGTCCTTCATCGGGCGCACCGTTTCAACCCAGCCCGCTGGGACGGCGTGGTTGAGCATCCCGTCAATCTCTCCCGCTTTGTAGAGATTCATGATGGTGGTGTTTTCTTCCAACGGGTAGAAGTGTATTTCTTGCAGCTTGACGTTCGCCGCGTCCCAGTAATACGGGTTGCGTTCGACAATGACGGCGTTGTAAGGCTTATGCGACTTCAGCTTGAACGGCCCCGAAGTGACGATGTTGTTAGCCTGCGTCCAATGCACGCCAAATTTTTCGACGGTGTTTTTCGGTACAACTTTGAAGAATTGGTGCGCGAGCAAACCGAGAAAGAACGGCGCGGATTGTGTGAACGTGATGCGGACGGTGAAATCATCAACCGCTTCGACGCCGATGTCCTCGCCCTTGACCGGCACAAGTTCTTTACCGGCGATGGCGGCTTTCAGTTTTGAATTCGCTTCGAGTTGTTCGGCGCGATCCTTCTCATCAGCCGCAACTGTCAGCCGCGCCGGCGAATGAATGAAGCGGTGAAACTCGGTGTCAACTGCGCCGGTCGGGCCTTCAGTTGGTGCGGCGGAAGTAGCTTTCGCGTTATCGTTGTTCGTTGTCTGAGCGGCTTTTACCGACCCGCTCGAAGCGTCTGTCTTTGCCGGCACATCCGTCTTTGCCGATTCTGCTGCGAAGTCTTTTTCGAGGAGAAACGCGCCGGTCTGCGAATCGCGGACGAACATCGCGCCTTCGTTGTAGGGCTGTGAGTACTTGATGTAGTAAGCGAGATTCGCGGCGCGCGCCGCCGTTTCGGGAGCGAGGCCGCGCCGGAAGCTGTAAACGAAGTCGTGCGCCGTGATCGGCTCGCCGTTCGACCAGCGGGCGTTGCGGCGCAAGTGAAAGACCATCTCGGAGAGATCAGAGTTGATGTCCCAGCGCTCGGCGATGGCCGGAGTCGGCTCCATCGTTTTCGGATGATATTCGACCAGACCTTCGTAGAGGGACATGTAAATGCGGCCTTCGGGCTGGCCGGTGCTGAGGTGCGGGTCAAGCGACTCCGGCTCCGACCCAGAGACGTAGCGCAAGACCTGACCTTCCGGCGGCTCAGTCTTGCCGAAAAACTCTGATCGGCTTGCCCCGCTACTCATGCATCCCGTCATTAACAACGAAAGGGAGGTGAGCACGACGGCAAGCTGATACATCCGGGCGCGGTATTTAGCTGTAATTTTGGACTTCATTGTTACTACTCCCTTCACGCGTTGCAGCGCAGTGCAATCTTTGTCAATGGAAGGATTTGTAAAGAACCTATGGGTGAACCCTATGGTCTGCCTGAGTACGTTCGGTTTCTGCGGCGGGGAAAGACTCGCCAATTCGATGATTACCATTCCGTCATTCGTTGCGCGCGATCCTGATTGTCTGGGCTGAGGGCGCAGCTTTCCAAGTCGTGTCAATGCGGACGTTCTTCAGGGAATACGCATCAAGCAAGTTCGGCTCAAACCCCGTCACGTAAGGCTTCACGAGAGTGTTTGAAGACGCGAAGTAGATCGGCATCCCCGGAAGTTCCCGGAGTGCCTGCGCTTCGGTCGTGACCGTCGGGAGCGCGGTTCGATATTTGTCGCCCCCAATCGCCTCACTTCTTGATGACTCCGAAGGTGCGACGGTGGGCGATGGTTCGACGGCAGCTATTTCACCGAGTTGGTCATCAATCTCTTCAACTTGCCCGTCAACCATAAACATCTCGCGCATGTTGGCCTCCTCTCCGAGGGTTTGCATCACGGTGCTGCGGCGGGCGATGTCGTACTCGCCCGCCGACAGAGACGTCTTATACTCCTCCCAGTCTTTAACGACGATCTCGGTGCGGACGCCAAGCTCGGTTTGCCACATCCCCGCGACGGCCTGCGCCACTTGGCGATGCTGGTCGTTGCGGTTGACGAGTAATCTGACGGTGGGGAAATCAGTGCCTTTGAAGTAACCCGCTTCGGCCATCAAACGGCGCGCTTGATCGGTATCATCAGTAGATTTAGCTTTCGTTGTTATCATCGTCTTTGATACCGTCTCTGGCGCTCTTCCGCTTTCGCCCTCTTCGGTCTTTGAGATGTCTCCGGCGACGGGTAGAAATGTTGTGGTGGGCTTAGTCGTTCCTTCCATCGTATCGCCGCTGATACGGGCGCGATCAATAGCGAGCGACAATGCGCGGCGCACTCGCAAATCGTCGAACGGCGCGCGGGTAATGTTGAAAGTGTAGTACGTCAGCGCGCCGTAGGTCGTGCGGTGAAAATCTTTGTAGGGAATCAACAGCTTCAACGCGAGGGGTTCGAGCGAGGCGTTGGTGACGGCGTCCACTTCGCCCGCCCGGTACGCGGCGAGGGCTTGTTCCGCATCCCGCGCCGCGACGAAGCGCACACGCTCCAGCGCGACTGACCTTGCATCCCAGTAATTCCCATCTCGTTCCAACACGACGCCGTCCGGCGCGGCGGAGGATAAACGAAAGGCACCGTTTGAGACGACGTGCGGGGGTTTCGTATCCGTAGAATTTTTTGGTGCGTCTTTCCGCGCGGCGTCATCGGATTGCATGGTCAGTCGGTGGACGGGGCGGAAGACAGGATGCGCCAGCAACTCCGGGAAATTTTCATCGGGGCGTAGCAGGCGCACGCGGAGAACGTAATCATCAATCGCCGCCGCGCCGAAAGAAGCGGTCTCGGTTTCCCGGACGTGCGCCTCTTCGTTAATCTTCGCCGCTTGCTGTTCGATTGAAGCGACCTTGTGCGGAGCGGCGTTCCTCCCGGCTCCCGAAAGAAGCGCATGCGCGCCCTCGATATTCTCCATCAGCCCGGCGTGCGGCGCGCGCTCGCCGATGCGCAGCGTGCGGCGCCACGAATGCACGAAATCATGTGCCGTAACCGCATCCCCATTTGACCAGCGCGCATTTTGTCTGAGGTAAAAAGTCCACTGGCGTCTGTCGGGAGAAGACTCCCAGCGCATTGCGGTTGCCGGAATCGGATTGAGTCGGCGCGGATCGTAATCGGTTAACCCCTCGAACATCGCCCGCACCGCGTCCGTGTCCGGCGGCGTCGCCGCGAGCGCCGGATCAAAAATCTTCGGGAGGCCGCCGTCGCTCCAGCGAAATTCCTGTGCGCGCGGCACCGTCACCTTTCCGTAAAACTGCTCGCCGCGCTCACCTTCAAAACACCCGCCGCCGAGCAGTGACAAGCATAAAAGCAGCGATACTATTAGACGGAAGCGCACCGAGCGGCGGATTCTTTCTAAGCGAAACGTGGCTCTAGGATAAGACGTGTCCGCAACTCTTTCCGTCCGCGAGAGCAGATGACACAAAGGCCGGCCAGCTTTTCGCGCCACGGACAATCTGTTGCTTTCGCAATTAGTCATGATGATCTTCCGGCGACGCCGACGTGCTAAGCCGTCTGTATCTCTACCCCTCGCCGTCACTGCTGCTGTGGCTCAAAATCGGCAGCGCCGTTTCTGAGAGTCTTCAACGAATTATAAACCTGTTCAGTCTGGTACCGGGATTCCTCGAAACTCCCGGAGGTGTCAATGAGGTAGTCGGCGTAGCGCATCTTTTCTTCCTGCGGCATCTGCGCAGCGATTCTCCGCTCGGCCTCGGCGCGCGTCAAAGCGTTACGTTTCATTAGCCTTTCGATCTGCGCCTCCGTGTTGCAGTGAGCCACGATCAACTTGTCAAAGCGGCGATAGCTCCCCGACTCAATCATCAGCGCCGCATCAACCACCGCGATACCTCCCGGCTCCTCCCGCTCCCACTTTCGCAACTGCTCGTCCTGCGCGGCGATTATCAAAGGATGCAGAATTGAGTTCAGAAGCTGACGGCGCTTTTCATCGGCGAACACGATAAAACCTAAACGCGCGCGGTCGAGTTGCCCATCTTGAGTAAGAACTCCAGCGCCGAATGCCTCGACGACCGCCTTCAATCCTTCTTGCCCCGGCTCGACGACAGTGCGCGCCACTGAATCCGCATCAAGCACATGGCATCCGAGTTCGGCGAGCGTGGCAGCGACAAATGTTTTGCCGACGGCGATTGAGCCGGTCAGTCCGACACGCAACATAAGTAGGAAGGCAAAAGTAAAAAGGCAAAAGTGAAAGCCAGTAAGCACGCTGCTTTGTTTCAACTCTCACTCCGAGTAACTTTTACTCAGGTGCTTACTAATCGTTGAAGACAAAAGGGGGATAATTAAAGTCACTGGGCAATCGTCCTGACCTTTGCCTTTTTACTTTCGCCCTTTGCCTTCTTCCAGTCCGCGCCGGCAACGGCAGGCGTCAACGGTATTGCGCATCAACATTGCCACCGTCAACGGGCCGACGCCGCCGGGAACAGGAGTTAATGCCCCGGCCACTTCGCTGGCCTCCGCCGGATGAACGTCTCCGATCAAAGTGTAGCCGCGCTTTCTGATCGTCTCCACGCGCCGCTCAACTTCCTCCCGATTAAACAGCGCCCGTGCCGCCGCTTCGTCCGTCACTTTATTCATCCCGACGTCCACGACAATCGCTCCGGGCTTGATGTGCGAACCGCGAATAAACGCCGGGCGTCCGATGGCGGCGATGAGAATGTCCGCCTGACTCGTCGCGGATGAAAGGTCGCGGGTGAATGAATGGCAAATCGTCACCGTGGCATTTCTTTGCAATAGGAGCGCGGCGACCGGACGCCCGACGATGTGGCTCCGACCGACGACGCACGCGCGCGCGCCTTCGATCTCGATTCCTTCACGAATCAATAGCTCGATTATTCCGGCGGGGGTGCATGGAACGAGCGCCAATTGTCCCTGCGCGAGACGCCCCACGTTGATCGGATGAAAGCCGTCTACGTCCTTCGCCGGATCAATTGCCTCCAAGACTCTCGCCGAGTCCATTCCTCTCGGCAAAGGCAATTGCACGAGTATTCCGTCAACCTCTTCCCTGTTATTAAGCGAAGTAATCAGATCGAGCAATTCGTTAATCGTGGTCGTTGCGAGAAGAGCGAAGTGCTCGGACATGATTCCGACTTCCGCCGAAGTGCGGACTTTATTGCGGACGTAAACCTCCGAGGCTTGATCGTCGCCGATTCGCACCACGGCGAGGCGAGGCGAGACGCCATAGACTCGGTTAAGGAGTGTGACTGTCTCAGCGACCTCACGTTTTATCTCGACCGCGACCCGCGAGCCGTCGAGGACGCGCGTTGGTCGCCGTTCTTTTTCGATTGACGAGCTAGCCATTTTTGAATGCGCGCATCCTAGCACAAAACGGGTCGAACTATTCATTTTGACTTTACTAAACGTGCAGAAGAGGTGACGGAAAGGGTGACAATCAGACCTTTCCGATGACACGCATCGCGGATCATCGGAAAGGCCGTCCTGCACTCTGTCAATGTGGGGCAAAGAGAGGGTAGTTGTTGGCCGGGCAGACCTGAGTTGTTCTAAAGTCTAATGTGAATGATTAGTCATTTTGAGGGAGGTGGTTCCCTTGTCCAGCAACCTTTCGATGGTTTGAATTAAATCTCTGATCCCGCCGGGCTTTCTCAAAAATGCGTCGGCCCCGGCGGCGAGGGCTTCGGCTTCACAATCGTTGGCCGTAAACATGATCGTCGGCGTGCGGCGGCGATGAGTCAGTGCCCGCGCCCGGGAAAGCAGATCAATTCCGCTCGTGCCCGGCAACTCGGCATCAACCACAATCACGTCATAATGCTCGGCACCCTCAATCTTTTTGAGCGCCTCTGACCCGTCCCGGCAAATATCAACTCGCCACCCTTCAAGCTCAAGCAGTTGCTTGACGGTGAACAGAACGAGGTCGTAGTCTTCCGCGTAAAGGATTTTAATTTGTTGCAATGGCTTTTGTTACCCCTCGCTCTAAAATTCTGTGAGGCGACGGGGCAAGATACTTCCGATTCCTACTTAAAATCCCCGTTCGCTAAGCAAGAGTGCAAATGCCGTTCCGGGGCTGCTGAAACGGAGTATTCATTTGTCGGTTGGGCGTATTTATGAATATCTCGCACTTTTCTGGAATTACTTCCAAGGGATGTCTTGATTTGACGTTCATCGGCAGAGGGAATAATTACTCAGTCATCATATTGAGTTTGATATATATGTTGAACCCGAAAGACTTACTATTACTTGCTAAGAATCTTGCGGGTGTATAC
>JBPCPQ010000396.1:0-1745 GCA_050999015.1 Pyrinomonadaceae bacterium
CCGCACCACGAACCCGGCGAGCACGTCGGCATCGCACATGACTTGGGCAAAGGCCACGATGTACACGGCGCGGGGCATCACGCTGCGGGGCACGGCGCGCACGTCCCGCACGAATCGCCGCCGTCAATGTGGATTCCACTCGCCGTGCTCGCGACCCTCGCCGTCATCGGCGGCTTCGTCGGCATCGGCCCGGCATTCAAGTTTCTCACCGGCAGCGAGCATCCGGGCGGTCGTCTTCACATCGTCAACTGGCTCGATCCAGTGATCTGGAATCCCGCGACCGGAGAGTTTGGTAAAGAACACGCTTCGGGCGGCGAGCATGCGGAAAGCAGAAGGCAGAAGGCAGAAGGTAGCGCGTTGATCGCTTCGAGCGCGGCGTTCGCGCCAGCGGAAGGAGAGACGCGGAGCGAGGCCGGAGCGGGCGCGGCGAAGGGTGAAGCGTCGCATTCACCTTACGGTGACACCGGCTTCAACTTAGCGCATGCGGCGGAGCACAGTCTCGGAGACAGCCACACCGCCGCCGAGTGGCTGTTCATCATCATCTCGCTCGTCGCCGCCGGTTTGGGAATCGGCTTGGGATTTCTTTTCTACGTCTGGCGACCGCATCTTCCCGGCGTGTGGGCGGCGCGTCTCGCTCCGCTCTACCGCGCGAGTTTCAACAAATACTGGATTGATGAACTCTACGGCGCGCTCTTTACGCGGCGCACGATGGACGCGGCGCGGGCGGTTTACACCGTTGACTCGCGCGTCGTTGACGGCGCGGTGAATGGCTCGGCATGGCTCACGCGCACGCTCAGTCGCGTGACCGGCGGCAGCGACCGCTACATTGTTGACGGATTAGTTAACGCCATCGCCGTCTTCATCGGACGTTTGATGTCGCCGCTGTTCCGCGCGGCGCAGACGGGACTGACGGCGAACTACGCGCTCGTCATGGTGATCGGCCTCGTCGTCGCTGTCGCATTGTTCTTCGGCGGAGATTTCGTCGCTTCTTTCCGCAGGTAAACAGTTTCCTGAGATTGAAATTGGCTTCTTAGCCGCGTGAGCGGCCTGATGACTTTAGCCGTGTCCTTTGGGCACGGAACCGAACGCAAGGGAATTTCAGCGTCGCGTCAGCGACGGCTGAATGTTGCCAGCCCGTCGCCGACGCAACGACAAACAAATCATAACGACCACGCCCTCCGTGCCCTAAAAGACACAGCTAAACTCCCTTGCCGCTGGCGCGGCAGGAAACGCTTGATTGTTATAGCTGAAAACTGTAAGCCACTTCGCGCGCTGGCTGAAAACTCAAAACTGAAGACTGCTTATGAGAATCCCATACCTTCTTTCGATCATCACGTGGCTGCCGACAATCGGCGCTGTGCTAATTCTCGCGCTCTTTAAGAACACACAGCCGCGCGCGATCAAGCAGTTTGCGACCGCGTGGTTCGGCTTGGTGTGTGTGGTATCGCTGCTGCTTTTGGGCTACGACCGCGCGATTGGCGGGATGCAGTTCATCGAGGATTGCCAGTGGATTCCCGTCATCGGCGCGCGCTATCAGATGGGCGTGGACGGTGTGGCGGTGCTGTTGATCGTGCTGACGACGCTCTTGGGCGTGATCGCGTCGCTGTCGTCTTGGGAGTACATCGGGAAGCGCGAGAAGGAGTATTACGTTTTACTTCTGCTGCTTCAGACGGCAGTCGTCGGCGTCTTCGGGGCGATGGACTTATTCCTGTTCTACCTGTTCTTTGAAGTCTCGCTCGTGCCAA
>JBPCPQ010000482.1:0-2119 GCA_050999015.1 Pyrinomonadaceae bacterium
TCTACGACTCGCCGTTTCTCGTCAGCGATTTTAAAGAGCTTCGATTTGATGTGCGCGGCGTCGCGCACCGCGTCGTGATTGACAGTGCCGGCAACTACGACGCCGAGGCGATTCGGCGCGACACACAAAGAATCGTCGAAGCGGCCGTCACCATGATGGGCGACATGCCCTACCGCGATTATACATTTCAACTAATGCTCCACCCGACGACGCGCGGCGGCCTCGAACACCTTAACTCGACGGCGCTCATCTGGCGTCGCTTCGGCTTCCGCCCCGAAGCTGACTACCGTGATTTTCTAACGCTCGTCGCGCACGAGTATTTTCATTTGTGGAACGTCAAACGGATTCGCCCCGACGCGCTCGGCCCCTTCAATTACACTGGAGAGAATTACACGCGCCTGCTGTGGGTTGCAGAGGGCGGCACGAGCTATTACGAAAACATCCTCGTCCGCCGCGCCAATCTGATGACCGTCAGACAGTATCTCGATCTCATCGCCAAGTCGTTTCAGGATTTACAGAACGCGCCGGGGCGGCGGGAAATGAGTCTCGAAGAATCGAGTTTCGATGCGTGGATCAAGTATTACCGGCCCGACGAGAACACAATCAACTCGTCAATCTCTTACTATGACAAGGGCGCGATTGTCTCGCTGCTGCTCGACTTGCGGATTCGCCAATTGACGAACGGCGCGCGCGCTCTCGACGGTGTGATGCGTCGCCTCTACAGTGAGTACGCGAAGAAGAATCGCAACTACACGCCGGAAGATTTTCAGCGCGAAGCCGAACAAGTCGCCGGCGCGAGCCTCGACGACTTCTTCCGCCGCTACGTGCGCGGCACCGAAGAACTCGACTACGACGCCGCGCTCTCATCTGTCGGCCTGCGTCTCGACACGACCGGCGGCGATAAAACTTTGCCGAAGGCATATCTCGGCGCGACGTTCGCCCTCGCCGGCGAACAAATTCTCGGGCGTGACGTTCCCGTTGGCGCGCTGACAATCAAAACGGTTCCGGCGGGGACGTCCGCTTACGAACAAGGACTGAACGTCGGTGATCAAATTGTCGCGGTTGACGGCGTGCGCGCGACGAGCGACTTTCTCACCGCGCGGCTCGCGGAGAAGCGACCGGGCGACACCGTCGCGCTCACCGTTTTTCGCTTCGACGAATTGCGCACCTTCAACGTCAAACTCGGAGCGCAGAGCGAGGGCACTTACCGCATCGTGCCGGTGAGCGCGCCGAGCGCGGAGCAGAAGAAGATGTTTCAGGATTGGCTCGGCGCACCTCTTCCGCAAACAACGACCGAGCGCGCCGCAACGCTTTGAGGGTACAATCATCAACACACTCGACATGGACGATAAATATCAAAGCATCAACTTCCGCATCGAAGCCCGCGTCGGGCGGATCAGCTTCGCGCGGCTGCCGCTGAACATTTTCAACATCGCGATGATGCGCGAGATTGACGCGGCACTGACGGAGTGCGCGAGGCAGCGCGAGGTGGTGGCGGTGGTGTTTGACGCCGCGCCGGAGTCGCGCGCCTTCAGCGCCGGGGTCGCCGTCGAGGAGCACGTCGAAGAAACGATCTACCAGATGCTCGAAGCGTTCCACAATATCTTTCGCACGCTCGAACAGACGGCGAAGCCCACCCTCGCGGTTGTTGACGGCGCGGCGCTCGGCGGCGGGTGTGAGTTAATCGCCGGGTGTGACGTCGTGATTTCCAGCCCGCGCGGGCGCTTCGGCCAGCCGGAAATCAAGATTGGTGTCTTCCCGCCCGTCGCGGCGGTTCTTCTACCTCGGATCATCGGTGAGCGACGCGCCCGCGAGTTGATCCTGACCGGTGAGTTGATTGACGCGCAGGAGGCGCTCCGTCTCGGACTCGTCAGCCACCTCGTGCCTGTCGAACAGCTTGAGCAGAAGACGCAGGAGATACTTGCACGTCTGCGCGAGATGTCGGCCTCCTCGCTCGAAGCGACGCGGCGCGCTCTCGACATGGCGCGCGGGCGCTCGTTTGAAGAAGCACTCTCCGCCATCGAAAAACTTTATCTCAACGACTTGATGAAGACCGACGACGCGCGCGAAGGCATCAACGCTTTCATGGAGAAGCGCAAGCCGGCGTGGCGAAATAGAT
>JBPCPQ010000009.1:0-17671 GCA_050999015.1 Pyrinomonadaceae bacterium
CAGACCCTCGCCGTCACCCTTGATCTTCCAACCGGCCCAATTCAACTGCACGGCATCGTGACCCGCTACGAACCGCTCGACGATGACGAAGAGGACGTGGGCTACCTTATCGGCGTGCATATCACAGGCATGACCGACACCGACCGTGCCCGCTTCACGCACAACACATCCGCACGATAGCAAAGCAGTAAGGGAAGGGGAAAAGGTAAACGGGCAAAGGGGTAAACGGAAAATGCTATATGTCTCTGCTTCTATCTTTCCCTTTCCCCTCTTTCCCTTTCCCCCTTTCCCCATCCTCAAACTTGAGCCAGCCGAAAGCGGCGGGGACGTGAAAGTCGGGTTGCGGGGTCTCAGTCGGTCGCCACGCGAGGTAGCCGCGCGACGCGCCCGTGCCGACGCAGCGGAAGAGATTCGCGCGCCAACGCTCGCCCGCGCGCGGCGGTCGTTTCAGTAAGGCATTCCACGGTATGCGCATCGCAATCGTCACTCGATCTTCACTGATGCGCGCCGCCACGCTCATACGGGACTCGTAGTGCCAATCGGTTTCGCGTTTCGTCGTCATCGTGTGAATCCGTAGGTCGAGCCATTCGCCGGTCGGCGCGGCCTCAAATTCAAAATACCTTTCCGGCGCGTCGGCGTCCGGCGCGATGAAAATTTCGCACACGTCACGCTCCCACAGGCCGATGGTTTTTTGATCCAGTATGGGCAACTCGCTGATAACGAGCGGCTCTGACTGTCGGCAGACGAAGCGCACGACGAGCGCCTTCTCCGTCCAGATGACGCGCGCCTCCGCGTGCCGCCCGGCGGGGGCCGTCTCGCCTGACCAATAGCGTTCGATGAGCACAGGCTTTGCCCGCTCCCACTCTTGGTGGTCAAACTCGGCGGCTGTGATTTCCGAAGTTATTTCCGAAGTTATTTCCGTATTCACGTGCCGCGCTTCGATTTCGTTGGTGAATTCTGAAGTGTGCAATTCTCCGTCCTGTCATCTTAAGTTTTTTTTGCTCACACTTCTCGCAACGCCTCAAGGCATTCGTCGAGCAGGCGCGCGGGATCATCGTGATAAAGAACACGCGCCCGCGTCTTCTTCGGAAATGTCCGAAGTAATCGTGAGGCTTCGTCGGCGACGCCGCCGGTGTCGACGAGGCATCCGATGACGCGCCCTTCGTCGTAAGCGATGGTCAATTCGTTGAGCGAGCCGATTGAGCCGTGAATGAAAATCACAATGTCGCACGAACGCACGAGGACGACGTTGCGCCCCTTGAGGCCGAAGCCGGTGTAGATGAGAAGATCGCAACCATCAATCGGAAGCTTGTATTTCGAGATGTGCTCGTCCACGTCGCCCGCCGGCGAGACGCCGATGTGCAGCGCGCCGCGCTCGTGCGCAGCCCTGCCGGCGATGTGCGGCAGCCCTGTTGTCGCGCCGGTCAGCACGGCAAGGCCGCGCGCCGCGACAGCGTGCCCGAGTGCTTCCGCTTTTTCGCGCAGCGCATCGCCCGCCCTGGCGGGCAGCGTGTCGTCAGCCGAACCCATCACTCCGACTTTGATTTTCATTTGAAAAACTCAGAAGTTGGATGAACGAGCAGTGAAACGCTAAGGCACGCACAACAGCGGATACGCGCCGGCGGTCTTACAGCAATTCCACCTCATCGCCCACAGCCACGCTTCCGGAATTTGGGGCGCTCGCATAGATGCCGAGATTCTGCCCTGCATCGCGCACGATTGTGCGCAGCACTGTCGGGTCTTTCGGGAGTCCGGCTTGCGCGTGTGTCGTCATCCCGCACCTCACAGTCGGCATCTCGCATTTCAACAACAACGCGCCCAGACGTAGCGTCCGACTGCCCCAACCGGCTTCGACTAATCCTTCAATGTTGCTCTCTGTCTCGATGAGGAAGTTCGGGCGGAAGCGTCGCGCATCCCAAGCGGCTGCCGGGTTGAGGAGTTTCATCGCGGCGAGGGAAGAGGTCGTGAGCAGATGAAGCGGGGCGAGGTCGAAATACGTGCCCGGCGGTGAAGTGAACTCGAAAAGCTCCGAAGGTATAATCGAGAAATCAGGAAGCGGCTCGTTTGGCTCGCGGCTGAACATCTCGCGCGTTGGCGCATCCAGACCCGTGAGGCGCATCAAGCTTCCGAGATAGGGGCGGAGCGGTCGGAAGCGACTCAACCGAGCCATCACAGACGCCCCCGCCTGAGCGCGTCTGTAGTGAGCTTTATCGCCCGCCGGATGAAGCGGGCAGAGCGAGACTTCCCGCCCCAAAAATTCCGACAAGCGGGAGTTCACATCAGCATCGTCGGTGGCAGTGCGAGTGCCGTCTGGAAGTGTGATGTCAATATGCGAAATCTTCCCGGCGGTCGGTTGCTCACGGTAGCGTGACGAGCACTGCATCAGCTTCGGCAAGTATTTCGCGCCGCGAATTTCACCCGCCGTTTCGTCGCGCAACGCCCAACCACGGTCGCCGGGGATACCTAATGACTCTACGTTGCAACTCTCAATCTTCTCTCCGCTCATGGATTTGACCGGGTAGCGCCAAATCTCGCGGACTCTTCCAACAATCATCAATTCACTCCCGGCAGTTCTGCCAATCGAGGGAGCCGCCGAACAAGATACTGTCCGTTCTTTCCGGTGGCTATTTGTGCGAGCCTCACGGCCGATGATAGTTGAAAGAAATTGTGTTGAAAACCCTGCCTCTCCGGGCCGTCGCGTTTTCTCTCGACATCGTTCTGACCGACGCCATCATCCTGACACGTCACGCTGACTTTCCGAAGACGTTGCACGCTTCCGGCTGATAACCCGACCTATGAATTTAGAGGGATTTTCCGGGTTTTTACGAGAATGGCAAATTTCGGGGCTGCGGCACGGCGGTTGTAAATGGTAGAAAGCGCGGCTTGCAGAAGCGCCCAAAGCGCTTCGCGAACTCACCGCACGGAGTTCGTAAAGCCGCGACAAAAATTGATAACGCGAATGCGAAATAGAAGTACGGCGTCGAATGATGCCGAGCCTGACACTCACCCCGCAGCGGCGTGCTCCCACACACGCTCGTTCCTTGCCTCTCTCCGTTGCCGAAAGCAAGAATTGATTTGCCCTCAGTTCTTGCCTTCGGCGGCGGATTTTTTTTTGACGCATGTCAGCACGACGACGCTTCGGAGAATGCTCGTGAAGTTAATAGACATGAGCGATTACAACCGCGCCGCGCGGGCTTGCTGGTTCGCGCTGGTTTTGCTCGGCGCGGCGGTCGGCGTGTCGGAGTTTTTTCGCTGTCTCTCATTCACCGGCGCAGAGTGGGAACAGTTGCTTGTGCTCATTAGTCTCGTTGTTATCTCCAGTTCCCGCCCCGTGCAGATTCCGAACACAACGGGAAACGTCACGTTCAGCGACGCTTTCATCTTCCTCGGCGTGATTTTTCTTGGTGTCCCCGCCGCGATTGTGCTCGGCGTCGTTGACAGTTTCATTAGTTCCTTTCACACCAGCCGGCGCGCTGCGACATGGCTCGGCGCTTCAGCCGTGATGATACTGACGACATTCATCGCGGCCAATTCGTTCTACACCACGTTGAGAGTTTATGCGGACGTTAATCTGCAACCCCTCGGCACGGACGCGGCGCTCGGCGTCGAACAATTGCTCGTGCCGCTCGCGGTGTTGGCGCTCGTACAATATCTCCTCAATACCACGATCACCGCCGCGATGTATGCCGTGCGGGACAAGTGTTCTTTCTGGGAGTGCTGGCGCGACAGTTACATGTGGACGGCGTGGTCGTTCTTCGCGGCAGCGATCACCGCCGGGTTGATCTTTCAGGCGATTGAAAGCTTCGGGCTGCTCCACGTCCTGCTCGGCGTGCCGATTATCGGCGCGACCTACGCGACCTACAAAATACATTTCGCGCACGTCAGCGAGAGCGGGCGCGAGGTGGCCGAGATGAGTCGCATTCATCTCGCGACGGTCGAGGCGCTCGCCACCGCGATTGACGCCAAAGACCAGACCTCACACTGCCACGTGCGGCGCGTGCAAATTTACGCGACGTGCATGGGCAAATTGATGGGTCTGTCCGAGTCGGACATCAAGGCATTACGCGCCGGGGCGCTGCTGCATGATGTGGGTAAACTCGCCGTGCCCGATCATATCCTCAACAAGCCCGGCGAATTGTCGCCGGCCGAGTTTGAGAAGATGAAGATTCACACGTCGGTCGGGGCGCAGATACTGGAGCGCGTCGGATTTCCGTACCCGGTGGTGCCGGTGGTGCGCCATCACCACGAGCAGTGGGACGGCACGGGCTATCCCGAAGGATTGAAGGGCGAAGCGATTCCGCTGACGGCGCGCATTCTCTCGATCATTGATTGCTACGACACGCTACGCGAAGACCGCCCTCACCGTCTCGGCTTGACCCGCGAGGAAGCGTGTGACCTGCTGCGACACGGCGCGGGAACGCAGTTCGATCCGCACGCCACCGAGTTGTTCCTCGCTCATCTCGACGACTTCGACGCCGAGTTAATCGCCGCCGGGATAGGGCATGACGAAACGGCGGGCGACGGGTGTGAGACAAGCCGAGCGGCGGAAGCGAAAGCCGCGACAGGGGAAAAGAATACTATTGCCGCGACCGGGCGCGCCGACGCGCCGCCGGCCTACCTCGAACAGATTAAGAACGCGCATCATGAAGTCTACACGCTTTATGAAATCGCCAGCATGTTCGGTTCGTCGCTCGACGTTGAAGACACTGCGGCGATGCTCGTCAGCAAAACCGCGCGGGTCGTTCCGTTCGACACCTGCGCCGTTTACCTTTATGACGAAGCCAAAGGCTACGCGATTGCCGCGCACGTGTCAGGTAAAAATGCCGACGCGGTGCGGGGACGGGCGGTCGGATTCGGCGAGGGGGTGGTCGGCTTCGTCCTCGCCAACCGCCACGCCGCCGGACAACTGGACCCGATGCTCGACTTCGCGGAAATCGAATTGCCCGAAGGGAATTATTACCGCTCGATGCTGGCGCTGCCGTTGGTGAAAGGAGAACGGCTCGTCGGCGCGCTAGCCGTCTACTCGTTCGTCCCGCGCCGCTATACCGACGACCACATGCGGCTGCTCGACACCGTCGTGCATCTCGCTTCCGACGCGCTCGCCAACGCCATGCGCCACGCCGAGACCGAATCTAACGCGCTGACCGATACGTTAACGGGGCTGCCAAACGCGCGGGCCCTCCATGCCCGCTTCGAGGAGGAAGCCGCGCGCGCGCGCCGCACCGGACATTCCTTCCAAGTGGTGATGCTCGACCTCGACAACTTCAAGCGGGTCAACGACACGTTCGGCCACAAGGTTGGCGACCAAGTGCTGCGCGAAGCGGCACATGTTATTGGTGCGCAGTTGCGCGAGTACGATTTTCTGGCGCGCTACGCCGGGGATGAGTTTGTCGCCATCGTACAAGATTTAAGCAGCGCACAAGTGACGGAATTGTGCGAGCGCATCGAGAAAGCTGTTAACGGCTTTTCAATTCGAGTGCGTCGCGACGAGCGCGCCGGGGTTGGCATTAGCATGGGCACGGCAACTTACGGCGTGCAGGGCGAAACCCTCGACCAACTTCTGATCGCGGCTGACAATGCCATGTACGCTGTGAAGTCGGAACACCAGAAGCGCGGCCCCGATGCACGACGAAACGTCAGCCCGAACCACGACGATCTCGCCTCGACCTCGGTCAACTAAACATAGTACTGAGTGCTGAGTACTGAGTAAATAAGGCCTCGCTTTTACTCAGCACTCAGCACTCAGCACTCAGTACTTGACATTCCTTCCCTCATCGCTTTCAATCCGCTATTAGGTGTGCCCGACACACACGGCCATCTCAACAGGTTGTGCCGCCCCAACGTCTCGTGAACGCACCGGGCGCAGCTTTCCCGCAATCAATCGTTGCGGAATGCTCCTGATGCCGGCGACCAGAAGGATATGTCAACTTCTCTAAGCAGATCAGACCAGACCCCGGCACTGCTCATCGTTGATGACGACGCGAAACTGCGCCACACGTTAGAGGACGACGGGCATCACGTGACTGCGGTCAGCGACGCTCCATCTGCACTCCGCAAGCTTCATCAGGAAAGGTGCGACCTGCTGATTATCAACGTCGAGTTGCCGGGCGTTTCCGGCCTCGCGCTGTGCCGTCTGCTGCGTGCGCAGGAAGCGACGCGGCGTCTACCGATCATCATCTTCTCCGAGGACGATGACGAGGCGCACAGGGTCGAGGCGCTCGCCGCCGGGGCCGACGACTTCATCAATAAATCTTCAACGCCGCGTGAGTTGCTTTTGCGCGTCAACGCGCAACTCGAATCCGCGTTGCGCGAGCGCGCTTTAGAAGGCAGCAACCGTGAGTTAGGATTCCTCGCCGACCTGGGTCGCGGATTGCTTCATGCCCTCGAACCCCGGCAGGTCGTCAGGTTAGTCGCCGGCGTGACTTACGAAGGCGCGAACGCCGCACTGTGCGCGGCGGTGGTCGAAGCAGTCGCCCCGCTTGACGGCGCGGCGGCGTGTGTTTTTGATCGCGAGGGAAGCGCTGAGGAGAACACCGCATTGATTCGCACCGCGCGACTTCGGGAGTGGCTCGCCACCTCCGAAGGCGCGTCAGTGCGGCTCGAAGAAAACACACAGTTTCTTTTCAGAGACGACCGGCACGTTGTCGAGTACGTCGCGCCGATTCGTTTTGAGGGGCGCTCGCTGGGGGCGCTTGTGGTCGGCTTCGACCGCGCGGAAGATTGTGGCGAAACGGAAAGCCGTCTGGTTGACGCAGCGGCGCAGCAGGCCGCCCTTGCGACGCACATTTCGTCGCTCTACGCGGCGGCGCGCGCTTCTTCGGCCAGCCTTGCGAAAGAGGTCGAGCAGCGCACGGCCGAGGCGGAGGCGCAGCGCCGCTTTACCGAAGCGATCATTGACAGCCTGCCTGTCTCGCTCTACGCGGTGGATCGTGAGTATCGCGTCGTCGCGTGGAACCGCAACCGCGAGTTGGGTGGACAAGGTATTCCGCGCGACGAGGCGCTCGGTCGTAACGTCTTCGAGGTACTGACGAGACAGCCGCGCGAAGTGCTTAAGCGTGAGTTCGCCCGCGCTTTCCAAACCGGAGAGATTGAACGTCTTGAGCAGGAGACGACGACCGCGCAGGGGGCGACCAATCACTGGCTGATTAGCAAAATACCGATGCGCGGCGAGCACGGCGAAGTGTCGCACGTGATTACGGTCGGCGAAGACATCACCGCGCGCGTCGAAGCGAACCGCGCCGTCGCACGCACCGAGAAACTGGCGGCAGTCGGTCGGCTGGCCGCCGGCGTCGTTCACGAAATCAATAACCCGCTCGCAACTATTTCGGCGTGCGCCGAGGCGCTCGAATCGCGCGTCGCCGAGGGTGTCTTCGGCGCGTCCGCAGAAGTTAACGATTTGCGTGAATATCTTCAGTTGATCCGTAGCGAAGCGTTCCGCTGTAAATCAATCACGAACGGCCTGCTCGATTTCAGTCGCGCCCGCGCCGGGCAGCACACGGGCGTTTCAGTAGCCAACGTCATCGCGTCGTCGTCGCGACTGCTGCTTCTACAGCGCCGCAGCGCTTCGGTCGAGATTAAGGTCGAGGTGGCGGACGACATGGCCGAAGTCTCAGGGGACGAAGGACAGTTGCAACAAGCCGTCATCGCACTTGCCGAGAACGCGATTGACGCGATGCCGGATGGTGGCACGCTCACTCTCGCGGCGCGGCCGGGAGACGGCGGCGCGAGCGTGCTGATCGAAATAAGCGACACTGGCGTTGGCATCGCGGGGGAGAATCTGGCGAAAATCTTCGACCCATTCTTCACGACGAAAGAAATAGGGCGCGGGACGGGGCTTGGACTGGCGGTCTGTTATGGTATTGTAGCTGAGCACGGCGGGCGCATCAGCGTCACTTCGACCGTGGGACGTGGAACCGTATTCACGCTGACCCTGCCGCCGACCTCTCGTGATGGAGACCGAACAACTTGAGCCAGCAGATTGTTCCCCCGACAAAGATTCTTGTCGCCGAAGACGAATCTAACCTCCGCCTCGTAATTCAAAAAGAACTTCAGCGTTTGGGACACGACGTTCGCGCCGCGCCCGACGGAGAGGCCGCGCTGCGCTTACTGGAAGAAGCCGCGGTTGACGTCCTTCTGTGTGACATCAACATGCCGCGCATGGACGGCATGGAGCTTCTGCGTCGCGTGCGGCAGCGCCCCAACCCCCCGGAAGTCGTGATGCTGACCGGCATCGCCAGTGTTGACACGGCTATCGAGGCAATGAAGCTCGGTGCCTACGACTACCTCTCGAAGCCGTACCGGATTACGGAACTTGATGCGCTGGTCAAACAGGCGGCGGAGAAGCGCGGACTGCGCGTTGATAATCAGCGGCTGCGGGCGCAACTCGCTCGCCAGTCGGAGACGCCGGAAATTGTTTACGTGTCCGACGCGATGCGCGAGGTGATGCGCCTCGTGGAGCGCGTCGCTCCGTCGGATGCGTCGGTGTTGATTTCGGGCGAGTCGGGAACGGGCAAGGAACTCATCGCCCAAGCGGTTCACCGTCTGTCGCAACGCGCGGAAAGCTCTTTTATTGATCTAAACTGCGCCGCGATTCAAGAGACGCTGCTCGAGTCGGAATTGTTCGGCCACGAGGCGGGCGCGTTCTCCGGTGCGAAGGCGCGCAAACTCGGTCTGTTCGAGTTGGCCGACCGGGGCACGCTCTTTCTCGACGAAGTAACGGAACTCCCCGCGCAACTTCAGTCGAAACTTTTACGCGCCATCGAGACGCGCTCGTTCTACCGCGTCGGCGCGGTGCGTAAGGTTCAGGTGGACGTGCGCCTCGTCGCTGCGACAAACCGTGATGTCAACACCGTGCTCGCCGACGGGAGTTTCCGTTCCGATCTTCTTTACCGCATCAACGGCTTTCAAATTTCACTCCCCGCGCTGCGCGAACGTCCCGAAGACATCGAGCCTCTGTCGCGCCATTTACTGAAGCACTTGGGTGGCGCGCACCCGCCGGAACTTACGCCCGAAGCGTCGAGCGCGCTGAAGGCGTACACGTGGCCCGGCAACGTGCGCCAGTTGCGCAACTGCCTCGAACGCGCGACGCTCCTCGCCAACGACCATCGCATCACCGCCGCCGAACTGCCCCCGGAGATTGCGCAACGCACGCCGAACTTTATGCCTGCGTCGGTCGCGTCCGGTTTCGCCGCCGTTGCGTCCGTTCATTCGACGGCGATGCCGGCAGTCCCACCGCCGCTACGCGAGGTCGAGCGTCAGCAAATCATCGCCGCGCTGGAACAGACGGGCTGGCATCGCGGCAAGACCGCCGAGATGCTCGGCATCTCTCCTTCGACCCTTTACCGCCGCCTGCGTGACTATAACCTGACGCATCGCCCGTGAGCGTTCGCTGCACGGCGTCGTGCGGGGAATCTATAGCTCTACAGAGACAATCGAACAGGCGCTTTTGAAATAGAAATGACAACGGCCCGGCGCTTTTATCGCCGGGCCGTCAATGTTTTTGAGGTCAGGTGGAAAACGGAAATTTTCATTAACCGCCACCGCCGGTAACGGCGGTATCCTTGCCCCGAGGTTTGGCGAGGGTGCGGCGCACGACTTCGGCTTTATCAAGACGACCGCTGCGCTGATAAAGGCCGGCGAGATGTCGGAGCGCGACGGATGAATTCGGTTGAAGCCGTAACGCCGCTTCGTAGTGCTCGATGGCTTCTTTATCGCGTCCCACGCTTTCGAGAATCCCGGCAATCTTTACCCGCCCGTCGAACTCACCGTCGGCGCGCGCAAAACTCTTGTAAGCATCTTCAAATTTACCGAGCGCCGACTGTGCCAAGCCGATGCTGTGCAGGATGTACGGGGAGTTGGGAATGCTTTTCGCAGCTTGCTTCAAGCGCTTTAACGCTGCTTCGTGCCGACCGGCGAGATATAACGTGTGCCCGAGATTGGCGAGCGTTTGCGCGTCTTCAGGTGCCGCGATCAGGGCACGCTCATAGCACTCTACTGCCAGCTTATGCCAGCCGCGACGACTATAAGCGACACCGAGCAGGTTGTTGGCATCGAGTAAATTAGGCCCCGTCGTCGCCGCAGCAATCGAAAGCACCGCAATCGCCTCGTTCAAGTGGCCTCGTTCAAGTAACGCCCGCCCCTGCGAGAGATGGTCGAGTGAAACTCCTGCCACCGTCGGAATCCACCTGCCAACCGCCGGACGCTCAATCGGCAAGACGGCACTATCGCCGGAATGTAGTCCTGAACCGCGCGCGTCCCGACGGGTGCCGCTTATTGCCCGGCTCGCGTTTTCAATTCCTTTGCTTTGTTGAGGAAGAGACGATGCGGTACCGGTCTTCCCAGCGCTCTTGTTGCCAACTTTATCAACTTCCGCTTTAGCTATTCTAGTTTTTCCATCAACACTTTCGCCGCTCTTCTTATCTCTTCCACTGCTGCTTGAGAAGAGTCCGGCCAGCCCTCTAAACGGGGCGGTGAAAATGCGCGCGAAGTGATTGCCGCGTTTCTTCGCTGGAGCTACGCTACTTGTCTGATCTCGCATGGCGCTGACACCGGCTTGCGGGCGGGTGTGCGGTTGAAGGGACGGGTGCTTGGTACTGGACGAAAGCCACGGGAAAAACAGTAGACCTAAGCCTAAAGCTGAAACGGCGCAAAAAGAAAAGAGCACGCGAAAACTAATTGTGAAATTCATCCTATTACCCGGCTTATCTCTTATCGCCATCATTCGTTCCTCAGTCGGGGTGAGTTAATCCACCCAAGTCACGACACGAAAGATAGTCTCTTGTGACGGTTAAATCAACTTCCACGTGGTTAACTATTTTTAGGAAAGCCGTTAACGCTAAGGGTTGGCGAAAGATGAAAGCCGAACATTCCAGTCGTGTGAAATCACAAAACCTTAAAAGGAAAAGCCTCTCCATCGGGAGAGGCCTTCGCAGGATTTGAAGATACGAGCGGGAGACGGGGAATAAAACAATTACGAGCGGGGAAAACCCGATGTCATCGCGGAGACACGATGTCGATAAGCGATGAGCGCCTCACGCCGCCGAAAGAGCGTGGACATCATGTGGTACTTCGACCGCAACTGCACTCTTATTTTTTTCTACCGGCGGCTTTGGTTCAAACCAAGATTCTTCTGACATCCCGAAAAGGCTCGACACCTGTCGCACCAAGAACTTCACTTCGTGCTGTTTCGGTGCGACTCTCTTAGCTAATCTCTGGCGGATGGTCCGCGTACACCCTTGCGCCGTGAGCATCCACGCCATACTGCTTTTAATGTCATTGATAATGGCCGTGTTGACGAGAGACGGGTATTCCTGCAACTCAGGCTGAAATATACGTCGGGTTACTACTGTTCCTTCTGCGTATGATTGCTCAGCGAGAGCCACGTCAATCGCAATCTCCTTCACCAATTCCTGTAAGACATAAACTTCATCTAGAACTGGGTAGGCATCTTGTGGCTGATCTTTGGGAGGTATTAGTGCTGAAATGGTCGGTTCTACAACGGCCTTCGTCGCGCGCCTTAGTGATTCCAAAGCGTTGAGCAGTTCATCGAAGGTTTCCTGGGCATAGTTTAATCTGTTACTGATGGTGTCCACGACGGGGGCCTTTCATTACCATTTGTGTTTTAGGGAAGAGAACTGTTAAAGAGCGGGCGATCAAACTTAGGGAGAGGATCGCCCGCTCTTAACAAATGGCAAATCGAAGGAGTAGCTTAAAGGCTAAAGCCTCGCACTATTCTTCGCTTTTGTTACGACGGCGGCGTGCTGCCCCGGCGGCACCGGCCAAGCCTGTGCCGAGCAGGATCATCGTCGCCGGCTCAGGAACTGCAGTCGTCGGCGCGAGCGTGTTCGTAATGTTGCCGTTCGTCAAACCAGTTATTTGGTCTGTGCCTTGGCCAACAAACGCGACAGTGACCAGTGATCCAGTCGGGGCGAGGAGCGAGAATGTTCCGAGCGGTGTAGACGCCATTGGATTGCCCAAGATTGTCGCGCCAGTATAGGTGAAGGTGGCATTCAACCTATCCGTCTGATTCGGAGTGATGGTTCCGGTGCTCGATGCGACCGTCACGGGAGCAAATGCGGCTTGGGAGAATGTAAAGTTGGCCGGAGCCGAGCTAACGGTCGCCGCACCGAAGTCGTAGATGGTGAAGGAGTTACCAGCTACAAGGTTTTGCGTGTTGCTCAGGAAGATGGTGTAGGAATAGGTGGAATTTCCGCCACCTGCGGGTGTTACTATCGGCGAGTCGTTCGACACCAGAATGTCAGCGCGTACAGACGAGACGGCTGCGAACAAGACGAACGCAGCAATCACAAGCGAGGATTTCAAGATTCTTTTCATGCTTCTACTCCTTAGTTACTGAAACCCAAACCAACCTTCTCCGATTGGCGGGTGTTGAATTACGCCACGATCTACTAAAGTCTCGTAACGCAGGTGGGGCTTAATAAAGCTGACCACAAAAGAAAGTACGGGGCTAATGCACTTCACATTCGCGCAGCTATCACCCTCAGGTTAAAGAACACGCTGCGGTCGGCTCCACAGCACTACTAAACCGTCAAAAGGCTAAGGCAGGAGACGCACGTCTCAATGATGTTTGCCCACCGGCTTAGCCCAAACTTTAAATTAATATTGTCGTGATCCGCACGTCATAACAATATATGCAACACTGAACGGCATCCAACAGACACCGCAGATAGAATCAACGTGTGTTATGTCTATTTACCACACTGTTCCAGTTTTTCAAACCACTGAGAACCCATTAATCTGCACCCTACCTGCGGTACTCACGGCGAATGCCTTAATATCGGGAGGGTCAATCTTACCGGGTCGGCCTTCCATGTGCTTCTCTCGAAAGGCTTGAAATCCGCACGGTGCGACAAATCGTTCAATGTACAATGCTTATCATAAATCCGTCTTACGCGAGTTGCATCGGAGGAATATCCCATTTTTGTAGAACTTTATATGGGCTTAGACGCCAGTCGTGTATGGCACATTTGTGCCGCCGCCCTGCAAAGGCCATTTGTTTCAAAGAAAGCAGCTTAGCCTTTCGCAAGCGGGCTGACGGGTAAGTGGCTGGACGTGAGTCGGAGCATTCGTCGCTAAGCCGACGGTGAATGTTTACGAATTGACTCAACAAGACTGTGGCGATGCGCGTAAATCAATAATTCGAGGCGGTCGGCGACTTGAAGCTTATCGAAAATCGAAGTGAGGTGGTGGCGCACGGTCGTCTCACTGATGAATAGACGACCAGCTATCTGCTTGTTTTTAAGGCCTTCGCCGACGAGGTGGATAACCTCTCTTTCCCGATCAGTCAACGCGGCGATTTTTGCGGTTTCGGGATCGGTCTCGTAGGCTTCACGGGCCCGCGTCATTTCCGAAAGGACGGTTCCCATCATCGAGCGATCAAACCATACTTCACCAGCGTGAACCCTTTTGATTGCTTTTATTAGGACGTCGGAGGTCTTCTCCTTGAAGACCAGTCCCATCGCTCCCAGTTGCAGCGCCCGGTGATGAGACTCCGGGTCACGAAGACCTGTCAATATGAGAACGCGCGCCTTTTTAGCCACTCCGAGCAAATTGGGAAGCAGATCAAGTCCGCTTTCGCCACCCAAATCAAGATCGAGAAGAATAATGTCGGGCTGGACGCGGTCTGCCAAGGAAGTAGCCTCAGCACTACTGCTGGCGTCGCCGACGACACAGAGCGCCGGGTCGCTTTCGATCAGCATGCGCAAACCCGTGCTGACGATTGAATGGTCATCTATGATCATGACCCGAATGGGAGTGTTTGCTGATTTAATCATGAAGGTGCCGGGCACGACTTAATTCAGAGAGGTATTTCGACCGCCACTACGGTGCCGCCGTCAAGAGTTTGTCGGACGCTTGCGTGCCCCCCCAGTGCCACGGCACGTTCCGTAATCGAGCGAGGCACAAAAGACGTGTCGGCCGCATCACCGCCACCATAGTTTTTGATGTGCAGTGTGAGTTGTCCGTCTTGACAGGACATCTCGATGTCCGCGTGTTGAGATTCAGTGTGACGGCGAATGTTGCTCAAGCCTTCGGCGATCATTTGAAAAGCTTCGGCGGCGAGTCGGTCATTAACACATATCTCATTCTTCGCCTCGACGTGTATTTTGATACCGGACGCCTTGCCAAACTTATCCGCGAAGCGCTGCACGGCCGGAAGTAAGTTCTCGGAACGCTTCCCGTTCGCTTTCAGGGTTGACACGAACTGCCGCAAGTCCGCCACCTCTTCGCCGGTGATTTGCAGCAATCTCTCCACGTTGCCCGTCACATCAATGCCTAAATGCAGCTTCTGGCGAATCGCGGACAAACCAATTTGAAGACCGATGTAAGGTTGAATAACACTATCGTGAATGTCGCGCGCGATTTTCTGCCGCTCGTACTCGGCGGCGTCCAGAGCGAGGCGGTCTACGAGTCGGATGTTGTCAATAATCGGCAGCACCTGATCAAACACCTGAACAATGAAGCTCACGTCAGACGACTCGAAGACGGGACGTGAAGAAGTCAGGAAAATTCTTCCCACCTCTTCATTGCGATACCGCAACGGCACAGTAATAAATGAGGATGCGTCCAAGTCTGTTGCGAGTTCTTCGATTTTTTCACCCTGAATGTCGACTCGAGTGCCTTTCGCGAGGTCAATTGCGTGGCAATCTTTTCCCATGCGGAACCATCGGCACCATCGCCCACGCCGGACAACACCGTATGATGGCGGCAGCGTTGTCAATCGGGCCAGCGTTTGTTCCGAGGCGGGTTGAGCGTGGGTCGCCTTTTCCGGGTCGCGGCGGTCGGCGCGACGGAGATGAAGTTCAGCCGTGTGCAAATCAGACATCACAAGTAGGCACACATCGGCCTCATAGAAACTCCGCAGGCGCTCCATTACCGAGCCAATCGTGCGATCAACACCGAAGCGCGGATTGGAAAGCGTGTTGACCTCCCTGAGCAGCGCTAGCCGCCGCTTGAGCTTGATCTCAAGGCCGCCCCAGTAGGCAATCATAAATCCGAGCGCCACCAGAAAGATTGGGCGAATGAGAAACTGGTTCAGCGGCAATTCCGATCTGACCGGGGCCGGGAGCATGCCGATGATGATAAACAAGGCGGCGGAGACAATCACCACCTGAAGCCCCGATTTGAAGCCCCAGCGGAAGGACGCGATCAAAATGGAAAAGAAAAAGCCGTACAGGTAAATGCTGTTGACATCGTTACTGACGGCGATCAGCAGCGCGTACCAACCGACATCAACCCAGTGGGCAGTGATGGCAGGAATCAGGGGACGCTCGTAGAACTCGAAGAGGTAAAGAACCAGACTGAAGAGTGTATAGAAGATGAGGATGTTGAATGACGGACTGGCGACGGATTGACCAGTCCATGTCGAGTCGAGGAAAAAGATCAACAAGATGGCCGAAGCCATCACGAGACGCATGACAGCAATCATCCGATTGTTGATCGATCCCATAGATGATTATTACGGAAACCTAAAGATTGAATAACTTGGCTATCTCACGACGCAGCAGTGTACGGAAAATTGCGGTAAAACTATTGTCGGGACGTTGCGGCATCCTAAAGGAACTGCAGTACCCTGTCAATTCTTTCCCCTATGTCCTTCTCACAAACTAAATGAGAGGCACAAGTCTGTATTGCCGGGTTTCGGACGTCTCCGGCTCAAAGCGGAGAAAGGGAAAATTCACGTTCTTGTTGGGCAGCACACTGCCGCACTGCCAAAGATTGGGAAGTGGAATTACATGGCGATTGCGTCCGGCTTCAGAAACTTCTTACTTTTTTCCCGCATCACTCATAATAAAGGGTCAGTGGCTAACTTCTTCCAGAAAGACGAGGAAGGGTGACGAGAAAGGTTCGGGAGGATTCAAAAGATTTTCTGTTACCGGAATTAAAGAGCCGACATGATAAACAGCGAATCGCAAAAGGCAAATGAAAGCACTCATCTACCAAGGATTTACAATTCACGACTAAAGACTTTGAGTTGCTTGCGGTCAATTTTGCCACGGTCGTTTTTCGGCAGCGAGGGAACGAATTCGACCCGGCGCGGGTATTTGTAAAAGGCAAGCTTCGATTTGACGAACTCCTTGATTGACTGTTCCATCTCTCCGCTCGCGGCGTAGCCTTCGCGCAGCACGACGAAGGCTTTCGGCTTAATCAGCCCGTCGCCGTCATGATGCCCGACAACGGCGCACTCCAGCACCGCGTCGTATTGCAGCAGACAATTCTCAATCTCCGCCGGGGCGACGAAGACGCCGGAAACCTTCAGCATGTCGTCGGTGCGTCCGTGATACCAGTAGTAACTATCATCATCAACATGAAACTGATCTCCCGTCGTACACCAATCGCCCGCGAACGTCTCCTTCGATTTTTCATGCACCTGCCAATAGCACAACGCCGCCGAGTCGCCCTTGACGCGCAGCGTACCCATCTCGCCGGTCGGAACTTTGCGTCCTTCGGCGTCAACGATCTCCGCCGCGTAGCCTTCGACAATTCTTCCCAGACTCCCCGGCTTTACGTCCCCCGGGCGGTTTGTGATGTAAATATGAAACATCTCCGCCGAGCCGATGCCGTCGTAAATTTCGACGCCGAACGTCTCGACCCAGCGCGTGTAAAGCTCAATTGGCAGCGCTTCGCCCGCCGACAGGCACATCCGCAAACTCGATAAATCCTTCGCCGCCGCGCCTCCTGTGTTGAGCATCCCGTTAATCATCGTCGGCACGCTCGTCAGAATTGTCGGCTTATAACGCTCGATAACTTCAAATAACTTTTCGGGCGTCGAGCGTTCCGCAAACAACACGGTCGCGCCGCCGACCGCGAACGGGAAGAGCAGATTCGTGCCCGTCGCGTAGCCGAAGAAAAGTTTCGGGACGGAGACGGTCAGATCGTTCTCGTTGATTCCAAGCGTCCGCTTCGCATAAACCTCGGTGTTGAAGGGCAAATCGTGGTGCAGATGCACCGCGCCTTTCGGCTGACCCGTCGAGCCGGAAGTGAACAACCAGATCGCCGGGTCGTCGCGGTGCGTGTCGGCGGGCGTCAACTCATCCGGCATTGCCGCCACCGTTTTCTCGAACGACGAAAAGTTTCCCCAAGCGCGCCCCACGACAAGCACGCCGTGCAGGTGGTTCGCCTCGCGCGCCGCTTCGCTGAAAGTTTCAACGAGCGACTCATCAATGACCGCGACGCGCGCCCGCGTGTACTCAAGATAATAACGATAGTCCGCCGCCGGCAGCAGCGGATTGACCATCGTGATGACCGCCCCCGCGCGGCTCGCCCCGAACCACGTCCACACAAACTCCGGGCAATCCGGCAGCGAGATCAGCACGCGGTCTTCCGCCTCGACGCCCAACTCGCGTAAAGCATTCCCCACCCGATTCGCCATCCGCACCGCCTCGCCATACGTGTACGACTCGTCGCGAAAGTAGAGACACGTCTTACCCTCACGTCCTTCCTCAACGTTGTGGTAGAGGAAGTAGTCAGCCATGTTGAAGCGTTCGGGGAATTCGATTTTCATTGTCCGGTGCCGTGGTTAGAGTTCAAGCGGCTGCCATCGTTGCCGGCATCTGATCCCATGTGCGTCCTTCAAGTTCACGTCCGGCCTGTTTTTTGTTCACTCCGCCCCACTGTTTGAAGAAGAAAGGAACATTAGCGGCCAAGCACTGAT